>CAYGIQ010000007.1:34857-37560 GCA_964349885.1 uncultured Prolixibacteraceae bacterium
GGATACCCCGGAACCGATGCACTTCCAGACAGCATAGGCAATTTCGCAACCATGCTCGGCGACCGGCAAACGTTCACCCGGGGCGGAGTTAACCTATCCCTGAAAAGCTTCCGCTCTTTTAGGGAGGATCCGGTTACCGGTTTCGATGCAGGTTATCAGTATTTTCAAACCCGGACTGGCCAGCAGGAACATTTTGCCCGGTTAAGCACCAGCTACAAAAAGCCGTGGCGCAAGGTCGCACTTTTAATTGAAGCCAGTGGAGAGCATGCCCGGGTGAACAATGTTATGCCAGATAGCCTAGGAATGTTGCAGCTTAACAATCAAACTCTGGCAATGTTGCGACCAATGGTTTATGTAGGCAACGAAACCATCAACCTCACCGTCGGAAGTACCGCATGGCTAATTCTCAACAGCGCGGATAAAACCACTTTCAAGTATGCACCCAAACTTCATGTAAATCTATCGCCGCTTAAAAATATACTCACCGCTTTTGCCGGGGTTGATGGGGCATTGCACCTCAACCACTATTCGGCCATTGCCGCAAAGAATCCATTTGTTAACCCCGAAAAAGTAGTGGATAACCATTTTGAGAAATACAACCTCTATGGAGGGATAAAAGCCCGTACTTCTGCAAAAACCAGTGCCACCCTTAAGGTCAACTATACCATTTTCGACAACCACCCTTTGTTCTTCCTGCCCATGGAATACCGACCTTCTGCTTTATCTACCCCAGTGCGCGAGGTGAACAACCTGTTTGATGTGGCTTACGACGATATGGAGAGGCTAACCCTGGGTGGCGAAATCAATTTTATTCTACCCTCGCGCGTAAAGCTGCTGCTAAGTGGAAATTACCACATATACAAAATGAACACTGAAACCACTCCATGGAATTTACCCAATTTTGAAGGACTTGCTTCGCTTAGCTACCAGATAGGCGAACGACTGCTGATCAGTTCCGATATTTTTGTGCGGGGCAACAGAGAGGCACTGCTTCGAAGCCCCCTAATTGGAGCAGCCGTAGCCGACGAGACCTATTCTCTTCCCTGGATTGCCGATGTAAATGCCGGAGTGCAATATACCCTTACCCGCAACCTCTCGGCTTTTGCTCAGATGAACAATGCAGCATTCCAGCAAATGCAGCAGTGGTATGGCTACAACCTTCAGAATTTTAACTTTATTGCCGGAGTGAGTCTGCGCTTCTAATATATTGTAAACCAGTAACTGGGAAAGGTCATTCTTTGGGCAATAATCAATTTATCAACACTTTAAACCATTGCCCAGAGCTTAAAAATTGTGTAAAAAAAGGCTGAGGTATCCGTTATCTTTCCCTGCCCGTGCCGGTTATTTTTGTATATTTGCGCGTTGTTTCAGGTAACCATTAACGTTACCCTAAAACACAGGAAATGCAACCGTACTTCGGAGGCAGTCTCCCAACAACCACACCACAATCTGGGAGTGGATAGCAAAGAAAAAAAGAGAAACATGAGCGAAGCAGAAGAAAAGAACCTAAGCGAAGGTTCATCCAGTGGAAATAGCAGTTACGGGGCCGATAGCATACAGGTTCTCGAAGGACTTGAAGCAGTCAGAAAACGGCCTGCCATGTATATTGGCGATGTCAATGACCGTGGGCTGCACCATTTGGTATATGAGGTCGTTGACAACTCCATCGACGAAGCACTGGCCGGTTATTGCACCGATATTTTGGTGGTTATTCATCCAGATAATTCCATTACCGTTACCGACGACGGACGCGGTATCCCTACCGAGATCCATACCAAAGAAAACAGATCTGCCCTCGAGGTTGCCCTTACAGTGCTTCATGCCGGTGGAAAATTTGACAAAGATTCCTATAAGGTTTCGGGGGGTCTGCATGGTGTAGGCGTATCCTGTGTGAATGCCCTTTCGATTCACATGAAGGCAGAAGTACACCGCAACGGGAAGATTTGGGTGCAGGAATACAGTTGCGGAAAGCCTCTCTATTCTGTTAAGTCAATTGGCGATAGCAACAAAACAGGCACCATAATCACATTCAAACCCGACGACACCATCTTCCTTTCTACGGTATATAAGTACGAAATTTTGGCTGCACGCCTTCGGGAACTTGCATTCCTGAATGCAGGCATAAAACTGACACTTACCGATGAACGGTTGGTAACAGAAGATGGGACATACAAGTCTGAACTTTTCCTCTCTACCGAAGGTCTCAAAGAGTTTGTAGAGTACCTCGATGACAGCAGGGTCAGACTTACTCCCGATGTGATTCACATATCGACCGAGAAAGCAGGGATACCTGTAGAGGTGGCCTTGCAATACAACACTTCCTACTCAGAGAATGTACACTCGTACGTTAACAACATCAATACCATAGAGGGAGGATCGCATTTAACCGGCTTCAGACGTGGTCTAACGCGGACTATGAAGAATTATGCCGACCAATCGGGACTGCTTTCAAAACTCAAGATTGAGATCAATGGCGACGACTTTCGTGAGGGACTTACCGCCGTTATTTCGGTAAAAATTGCCGAACCACAGTTCGAGGGTCAGACCAAGACCAAATTGGGCAACTCCGACGTAGTTGCACCTGTAGACCAGGCTGTTAGTGAGATGTTGACCAACTATCTCGAGGAAAACCCAAAGGCTGCCCGAATCATTATGGATAAGGTAGTACTGGCTGCACAGGCACGCCATGCAGCCCGCAAAGCC
>CAYGIQ010000008.1:0-13396 GCA_964349885.1 uncultured Prolixibacteraceae bacterium
GCATAATATGGGCATCAGACTGATTACCATTCCCGTAGAAGATTCGGGATATTTTTTGTTGCTCTTTTTAATGGTAATGAGTGGGTATGAATATTTGACTGAAAAAAAATATTACTGATCGGCAAACATCAAACCCGTTATTCTTCGTTATTTTGTCTGAAAAGCAGACTGAATGACAACTCTTTACAATCTTGCAATTCGTTTTTACCATTTTATTGCTTGGCTAATCTCCCCGTTTAATCTTAAAGCAAGGGCCTTTACTGCTGGTAGAAAAGGATGGCAGAAAAAATTAAGACAGCAGATTGTTCCAGGTACCCGTTATGCATGGTTTCACTGTGCTTCCTTGGGCGAATTTGAGCAAGGCAGACCCATAATCGAAGCGTTTCGGTTGCGATATCCTCACATACAGATTGCACTAACATTCTACTCACCTTCGGGTTACGAAATTCGTAAAAACTATCCTCAGGCGGCAGCAGTGCTATATCTGCCAGCCGATACTAGGAACAATGCAAAACAGTTTTTAGACATACTTAATCCTGAAATAGCCTTCTTTATCAAGTATGAATTTTGGTATCACTACCTAAATTTACTTCAGCAAAGATCGATACCCCACTATTTGATTTCGGGTATTTTTAGACCCCAGCAGCCATTTTTCTCCTCCAAACCATGGGGCAAATGGTCTAGAAGGATGCTGACAGGCTTCACACAGATTTTTATCCAGGACAACGATTCATTTGTCCTGCTTCGATCCGCAGGTTTCGAAGGCGTAACCATCGCAGGAGATACCCGTTTCGATCGGGTAGCTGTAATTGCAAAAAGTTCACAACCCATTGAAATTGTTGATAATTTTATTGGGAATCAGAAGGTTCTGATTGCCGGAAGCACCTGGAAACAAGACGAGGAGCTGATTACAGACTACATTCTTACCCATGCCAAAGTAAAATGGATTATTGCCCCCCATGAAGTTGGGAAAGAACATATTGAAAGATTGAAGCAGTTGTTAAAAAATAAAGCCATAACGCTTTCAGAGGCAGAATCTAATAATCCGGCCAACTTTCAAGTGTTAATTGTTGACTCCATCGGTAAGCTTTCGTCGCTTTACCAGTATGGTCAAATTGCATACATCGGGGGAGGATTTGGAGCAGGCATTCACAACATACTCGAAGCAGCCACCTATGGAATGCCATTAATCTTCGGTCCCAATTATGGCAAATTTCGAGAAGCCAGAGAGTTGATTGCACGGGGAGCAGCCATCTCTCTGTCCAACGCCAACGAGCTGAATCAAACCATCAACTACCTGCTTAACCATCCACTAGAATTGGAAAGACTCAGCAGCATTGCCCGGAATTATGTTTCGGAGAACGGGGGGGCTACTCAGAAAATTCTTTCTCAAATCATCGTACATTAAATCCTTTTTTTCGAATTTTCTGTTTAATAAATTGTGCAAAAAAATACGTGAAACTACCAGCATTTAAGTTGGTAGTTCGGTTTTTTTGTAGTACGCAATTTTTCCTTTTTTGTAAACATTATACTCTTTCTAAATTGATATAGTCCTAATTTTCAGTCTATTAACATTTTGCAGTTGATAACTTTGCTGAGATAAGTTTAAAAAAGTACACCAAAATTGTCCAGACTGATCTATCTTGCATACGTATTTTTACATACCTAACAGTCCAATCTTCTTATGGAGTGAACAGTATTTAAAAAGGGTATTAACAGCTTTAATCACACACACCAAACAAAACCTATAATGACAACGAAAGTGGTTTCAATAGATGCACCGGCAGTTTTGAAGACTTATACGCAGGAGGAAGCCGTGCAAGCATCGCTGAAGTATTTTAAGGGCGACGATCTGGCCGCCCGGGTATGGGTAAATAAGTATGCACTTAAGGATTCCTTTGGCAACATCTTCGAACTTACCCCAGACGACATGCATCTTAGGCTGACAAAAGAGATCGCCCGTATTGAAGCAAAATATCCCAATCCCCTTTCCGAAGCAGAGATTTATGAGACCCTCAGGGAATTTAAGTATATAGTTCCGCAGGGAGGTCCTATGACTGGAATAGGCAACAACTACCAGATTGCTTCCCTTTCGAACTGCTTTGTGGTAGGGAACGACGGAAATGCGGATTCCTACGGAGGGATAATGAAGATTGATCAGGAGCAGGTTCAGCTGATGAAGCGGCGTGGAGGTGTCGGTCACGACCTTTCACACATCAGGCCCAAAGGTTCGCAGGTACTCAATTCTGCCCTTACTTCCACTGGGATTGTCCCATTCATGGAACGCTACTCTAACTCAACCCGCGAAGTGGCCCAGGATGGCCGCCGGGGGGCTCTCATGCTTTCTGTATCGATAAAACATCCCGATGCCGAAAAATTTATCGATGCCAAGCTCGAGCAGGGAAAAGTTACTGGCGCAAATGTGTCGGTTAAGATTCACGATGACTTTATGAAATCGGTTGAAAATCAGATCCCCTACACCCAACAATATCCAGTCGATGCAAAAACTCCCACCTATCAGAAAGAGATAAACGCTTCACAGCTTTGGGGTAAAATAGTCCACAACGCATGGAAATCAGCCGAGCCAGGCATTCTTTTCTGGGATACCATTTTGCGGGAGTCGATCCCCGATTGCTATGCCGACTTGGGCTACCGCACCGTTTCGACCAACCCCTGCGGCGAAATTCCACTCTGCCCATACGACAGCTGTCGTTTGTTAGCGCTGAATCTCTATTCATACGTGGATAAACCTTTTTCGGCCAAACCCCATTTCAACTTCGAACTCTTTAAGAAGCATGTTCATGTCGCCCAGCGAATCATGGACAGCATCATAGACCTTGAGCTGGAAAAAATAGATGCCATAATCGAAAAAATCGACAAAGATCCCGAAGCAGAAGAGGTAAAGATGGTAGAAAAAAATCTTTGGCTAAACATTCGCAAAAAAGCCCAAGAGGGGCGCAGAACCGGTATAGGCATTACGGCCGAAGGCGATATGCTCGCCGCGCTGGGATTAAGGTATGGCAGCGACGAAGCAACCGACTTCTCTGTTGAGGTGCACAAAGTCGTAGCACTCGAAGCTTACCGCTCGTCGGTTAATCTTGCCAAAGAACGCGGTGCATTCGCAATTTACGATACCACTAGAGAAAAAAACAATCCCCTTATCCAACGCATTCGCGAGGCCGATCCGGAACTTTACACCGAAATGGCTCAGTATGGTAGACGCAACATTGCCTTGCTCACCATTGCCCCAACCGGAACGACCAGTCTAATGACCCAAACCACCTCAGGAATAGAGCCCGTATTTATGCCTGTATACCGGCGGCGGCGTAAAGTCAATCCCAACGACAAGGATGTACGCATCGATTTCATCGACGAGGTTGGCGACCACTGGGAAGAGTATGCCGTTTTCCACCACAAGTTTAAAACCTGGATGGAAGTAAATGGCGTCGACAGCAGCAAAAACTTTACACAAGAGGAGGTTGAGGAACTCGTTCAACGATCGCCTTATTATATGGCAACTTCCAACGATGTCGACTGGGTTGCCAAGGTGCATATGCAGGGCCGCATCCAGAAATGGGTCGACCACTCCATCAGTGTAACCATTAATCTGCCGTCGACTGCAACCGAAGAGCTGGTGGATAGACTCTACTTCGAAGCCTGGAAAAGTGGTTGCAAAGGGGTTACTGTATACCGCGACGGATCCAGATCGGGCGTTTTGATCTCCGATAAGAGGGAGGACAAAAAGAAGAATACTTTCTTCCCGACAACTCGACCCGAAATCTTGGAAGCCGATGTTGTAAGGTTCCAAAACAACCGAGACAAATGGGTGGCATTCATTGGATTGATCGACGGCCTGCCCTACGAGATATTTACCGGACTTAGCGACGATGAGGATGGTATTTTGCTGCCACGATCGGTTACCAAGGGCTATATAATTAAGAATTACGAAGACGAAGAGAATTCAAGGTACGACTTTCAATATGCCAACAAAAGAGGTTACAAAACGACCATCGAAGGCCTCTCATATAAGTTTAATCCGGTCTATTGGAACTATGCTAAGCTCATATCGGGTACCCTTAGACACGGAATGCCCATTCAGAAAGTGGTTGAATTGGTAACCAGCCTGCAACTCGATAACGAAACCATCAACTCTTGGAAGGCAGGAGTGGCCAGGGCACTCAAAAAATATGTTCCCAACGGTACCATCGCCGACGATGCCAAATGTGGTGATTGTGGCTCAAATGAAGTTGTTTATCAGGAAGGCTGCCTTACCTGCGTTTCTTGTGGATCTTCAAAGTGCGGATAAATAAATATCTTTTCTTCCTTGATTTTAAAAACCGTGGCAGACTGTGTCGCGGTTTTTTTTAAGCAATATCATCTGTCCTCTGGTTATATCATATCAAGCGACGACCGAAAAGAATAAGCACATTCGCGACCATATATGCCCTTCCCTTTGATAGATTAATTAAAAAAGCAAGGGCGACAGCCTTCCGCTGTCGCCCTTGCTACAAAAATTCAGCAGCAGGGTTATGCCTCGATCAGTTTTTTGTACTCCGCAACCGAAAGTAAGCTGGCAATATCAGCCTCATTGGCAATTTTGATTTTAATCATCCATCCTTTGCCATAGGGATCCTTATTGATCAGCTCTGGTGCATCGGCAAGAACCTCATTTACATCAGTAACTTCGCCGGCAACTGGCATAAAGAGGTCAGAGACAGTCTTGACAGCCTCTACTGTGCCAAAAATTTCACCCTTATCGAGGGTTTCTCCTTCAGTTTCAATCTCCACAAAAACGATGTCGCCTAACTCACCCTGAGCAAAGTCGGTAATCCCAATTGTGGCCGTGTCGCCTTCTACCAAAACCCATTCATGATCTTGGGTAAATTTTAAGTTTTCGGGTAAATTCATCTGTATTAAGTTTTGTTTTTTAAAGTTCTGTAAAAATGGTAGCCAAAAACCTCTGGTCATAATAGAGGACATCAAGGAAGTAAAACTACAACCCATAACGCCAGAATGACAAAAGAACAACTACCTCCGAAGATTTTTAAGAAGCAGCTAAATGAAACTCAAAATGCAAATTTCTGAGGACTACAGCCACCAACCAATTTCATTGCAAAATTAATCATATTTTGCCAAATATGTCGCCACAAACCTCAAAATCAGAAGGAGACACCATGCTGTAATTGGCAGGCAATTCAAACCAGGAAGCCACTTCAGATTTGTTTTTTACCAACAGTGTTGTATTATTGTAAAAAAATAGTTCATGTTCGAGAAACACAACATTCGGTTAGAAGAGCTTCCCAGTGTCGCAGGTGCATTAATTGATGCGTTTGGCCAACAGCGCATTTTTTGTTTTTATGGAAAAATGGGTGCCGGTAAAACCACCTTTATTCAGTCCATCTGCGCGGTCCTAGCATCGCCAGATATTGTAACCAGCCCAACTTTTTCGATAGTTAACGAATATGATACCAAAGGAAACGGCACCATCTATCATTTCGATTTTTATCGTATTAAAAGTCCCGAAGAGGCGCTTGATCTTGGCTATGAAGACTATTTCTTTAGTGGAAACTACTGTATGGTAGAGTGGCCGGAACGGATAGACATTTTGCTACCCGACCAGTTGGTGGAGGTAATCCTTACTGTCGAAGAGGATGAAAGCCGCTCCATTACTGCCAGGCTGACCAATAACGCATTTTGAAAAGTCGCAAATAGGGTGTAACTTTCACCGTACCAAAGCAACATACCGATGATCGGTAACGATAAAACCAGGTCGGGACTCCCCATAGCCAAGAGCATGCTGCTTCCCAAGGAAGAGATGCTCGAAATTCAGCGAAAGCACAAGCGCATCACGATTGGAATTCCCTCCGACCTCGATAAAATTGAATACCGTGTACCCCTTACGCCCCAAGCTGTTGATTTGCTCGTATCTTACGGACATAAGATTACGCTTGAAAAGGGCGCAGGGCTGCGCGCCAATTATTCCGATTCGGAATACGCCGACGCAGGGGCAGTGATTGCTGAAAACCGGGAAGAGGTATTTCAAAACGACATCATTCTGCGCATAGCCCCTTTCGACGAGCATGAGATTGATGCATTGCCCGGAAAGCAAACCATATTCTCACTGATGCAGATTGAATCGCATTGTGCGGAATCTATCGACCGGCTGCTGAAAAAGAAAGTCACCACCATCGGTTATGAATACCTCGAGCAAGACAACGGCTATATGCCCTTCGTGCATCAGATGAGTCAAGTTTCGGGAATGGCAGCCATCACAATTGCCAGTGAATACCTCAGCAGTGCCCACGGAGGGAAAGGAGTGTTGTTTGGGGATGTTACAGGAATTACACCTGCCGAATTGGTTATTCTGGGTTCGGGTACCGCAGCCGAGTATGCAGCCCGATCGGCATTGGCATTAGGTGTTGTGGTTAAGATTTTTGATGTCTCCATCGAGAGTCTCAGCAAATTGGAAGAAAAAATCGGACAGCGCATCTTCACGTCTGTGCTCTATCCCAAAGTGTTAAGAAAAGCTCTGGTTTCGGCCGATGTGGTAATTGGGGCCATGCCTTTTAACGCCCCGCTGCAATTCCGAGTGGCAGAAGAACTTATTCAAGAAATGAAGGAGGGGGCAGTTATCATTGATATGAATGTTTCACAGGGAGGAGGCTTTGAGACCTCGCGACTTACAGACCTGAACAATCCTGTCTTCACAAAACATGGAGTGGTGCATTATTGTGTCCCCAATATTCCTTCGTTGGTAGCCCGTACGGCCTCCATTTCTGTAAGCAATATCCTAATTCCACTTTTACTGGCCATAGGCGAGAACGGAGGAATTGACAATTACATCAAACTATCGAAAGGGTTCAGAAAAGGAGTGTATATCTATCATGGAATCCTTACCAACCGAGACCTTGGCATTCGGTTTAACCGGCCTTCGAAGGAGATTGAGCTGCTCCTTGCGGCTTTCTGATCAACCCATGGGCCCTGTTTGAGCCAGCATTAACATCGAAACGGATGCCACTTCCGCAAATTCAGTTTCTAATTCCCGTATGCCCTGTTCGTTTATGGTACCATCTTCGGCAATCACTTGGTACTTTCCCTCGGGCACAGGTACGGTTACTGAATGAATATTTGCGTTGAAAACAACAATTACCCGCTCCCAAGGATCATCATTATGTACATTGTTGATGCAGTAAGACACCACACCTACTTGGTATTGTATGCAAAAATTGAGCTGTTGCTTTACCTGTTCCGAAGTAGCAAGTCGGAAGAGTGGATGTTTATTTCGAATTGCAATCAGGCCACGATAGTAGTCAAAAACATCGCGGTAGATCGATTTCCCGACCCAATCGATGCGGTTGACAGCATCGGAAGCATTGTAGGAGTTGCCATGGCCACTTTTAGTCCGGCAGAACTCATCCCCAGCATGCAAAAACGGAATCCCCTGTGAAGTTAGCACAACTGCCCCAGCCAACTTAACCATTTTGCGCAAATGATCGGCATCAGCCGCCTCAACGCTCATTTTGAGCTTGTCGAAAAGTGTGAAGTTGTCGTGACACGAGACATAGTTCACACATTGAACCGGATGTGCCGCCCAAGGTTCATGAGAACTCTCTACATAACTATAGACAATTTGAGGATGGTGCGTAGCTCCAACAATACCAAACTTCACCGCCTCTTCGCGCAAGGGAAGCTGACTCACAAACCCTTTGGAGGTTCGGTGTCCATGGTCACCCTTTAGGGCATCCCGCAAATCGTCGTTAAAAACGGCCATGCCATCCAGATTCCGAATGTTGTGCTTAACCGCCCTCCGGTTTTCGGGCATAGGACTCCAATCTGCCGCCCAACCCTCACCGTAGAGCAAAATACCGGGGTGCTCTTTTCGCGTCTCAGCAACAATCGCTCTTACAGTATCGAGGTCGTATATGCCCAAAAGGTCGAACCGAAAGCCATCAATATGGTATTCACGAATCCAGTAGCGCAACGAATCGAGGATGAATTTTCGCACCATACTGCGCTCTGTGGCAAGTTCGTTGCCACATCCCGATGCATTAGAAAAAGATCCATCGGGATTTTGGCGATAGTAGTAGCCAGGAACTGTCTGATTGAAAACCGAGCCTTTGGTAAGCCATGTATGGTTGTACACCACATCGAGAACCACACCAATGCCCCTTTGATGGAGTTGCTGAACCAACTGTTTGAACTCCCTGATGCGCACCGATCCGTCGTAGGGGTTGGTTGCATAGGAGCCTTCTGGCGCATTGAAATTTTGCGGATCGTATCCCCAATTGTAACGGGCGAGAGGTTTTTCCTCATCGACCGACTGAAAGTCGGCTACCGGAAGCAGGTGAACGTGGGTAATTCCCAGTTCAGACAAATGGTCGATTCCAGTTTTTTCGCCCAATGGAGAAACCGTACCCTCTTCGGTAAAGGCCAGATATAGACCTCTATTTTCCATTCCAGAATTCTCGGAAATTGAAAAATCCCTTATGTGGACTTCATAAATTATGGCATCGGTATAATTCGAAAGGCTGGGTCCCTTATCAGACTCCCAGCCAGGTGGGTGGGTGGAGTCCAAATCAACAATCATACCCCGCTGTCCGTTTACCCCGACTGCTTTCGCATAAGGGTCGGGGATCTCCTGAAGCCACTCACCGTCATTTACCCTGAAAGTGTAATACCAGTTTTGCAGATTTTCGTCGATCGTCAAACGCCAAATACCATGGGGTTCGGGTTGCAGCATAATGGTACGTTCGGGTTTGGAGTTTTCGCCATTTCGATAGAGTCGAAGCTCAACTTTTATGGCAGTTGGTGCCCAGAGAACAAACCGGGTTTCTGTGGCCGACCAAAATACCCCCAGGTCTTCGCCATTATAATGGGGATACAACGAAAAATCGATATGATTGAAGTGCCATGATCGCATTTTACCTGAACAGCGTTTTACGCAACATTACACTTTTCGAACTTAATCTTTTGCCCCCAACTTCATAAACCTCCACCGAAACCTTTGGGTATCGTTTTAAAGCACGGTCGTGCCGATAAAAATGGTTAAGGTCGATCTGCAGTGTGTGCACCTTGCCCGGCTCAAGCAACAGAGGGTAAAATGTATGCCTCGAAGTCCCCTTAAGTCTGAATTTACGTTTCATCCATATACTACGGAAGATGAGCATAGGCTGATCGAGATCAACATCTACGCTTCCACTGTTCGTAATATCGGCCTTAAGAATATCGGGATAGTATTTGCGGTCTTTAGCCAATTCAAGTCCGATGCGCTTACGGCCAAAGGGAAAGAACGACTGTTTTCTTTGGGCAATAGCCGGATTTAGCCTGTTTGCAATGACGTATACCACCGTTAGGAGAACCACAACGCCGAAGGCCCACAACAGCAAGTAGCCATCGGTACCTTCAACCGTTACTGCAGTGGTGGAAATATCGAGTAAATTATTCACCATTATGAGGCATGTATAACCCAATTAAATTTCGGGTAAAATTAAACTTTTCCAACCGGCTCGGCAACCACTTGCGAAAGTAATATTGGCAACGCGTACAATATACAACAAATAGACCCACGGGGTCGAATTCGTGAAATCAATACTGATTTTACGTGAACGAAATGTTAAACTCTTGACATGGAACGACAGGATATTGCAGATTAGTTGCGATTAATATCTTCTTGTCCTATATTCGCATGATTTTCAGTCTATAAATCCTGTCAAATGAACGTTAAGCAGCTTATATGTCCGGTTTCGACCGAGAAAGTGAATGAAAATATTGTTCGCACTACCGCTTTTTTTGTAATCCTTTTGGTAGTCGCAGGTATGGTGCTCCCATTGCCTGCTCTGCTGGTTTTAGTAGCAGGCGACTTTTTCATTAGGGCGTTCACCAGATCGAAGCTGTCGCCTATAAGTTTTGTCAGCAAACAGATTGTCTCACTTATTAAGCTTAAAGCAAAGCCGATAGATAAAGCTCCTAAAATTTTTGCTGCCAGAATGGGATTTTTGATGAGTGCAGCAGTGGTTCTCCTATATTTTGCCCAACTCCCAACTGCCTCTCTGGTTGTGGCAGCTATTCTTACCTTTTTTGCCGCACTGGAGCTGGTCGCGGGATTTTGCATGGGCTGTTTAATCTACACATTTGTAGTTAGGGCGTTCGATAAATAATTAGCCATTTCAAAGTTCAGGGTTCCTCTGGTATCTTCTCTTCCAATACCCGTTTGACAAAATATTCCCCATTGTCTGGATTGTGCTTTGGTTCCCAATAATGGATTATCGCCCATTGGTAACCAATCCAAAGAAACTGTATAGGCCAATGGACAGTGCATTTTATGTTGCAAAGCAGTATAAATATATGCGAACCAATCTTTAAGTGTCCAAAGGAGTCCCTACATTTGTTTCGTAATTATACGAAATGATTGTTTATGGAGGTTAAAGAAAAAGCCTATACCGACACGCAGGAAAAGATTGCCAAAATCGGGAAAGCCTTGTCAAATCCGGTGAGGGTATATATTCTTGAGCGGTTGGACAGCAATCCCAATAGTTGTTGTTACAGCGGAGATATGGCCGAAGATTTGCCCATTGCACGGTCTACACTTTCGGAGCATCTCAAGGAGTTGAAGAAAGCTGGATTAATACAGGGAGAGATCAATCCGCCATACATTAAGTATTGTATTAACCGCGAAAACTGGGAGGCAGCCAAAACATTGCTAGCCGATTTCTTTAAGCACTAAAAAAATTTGACCACTCATTTCGGACTTATACGAAATACCTTAAAGCATAAATGTTATGGAAATTAAAATTTTAGGCACCGGATGCCCAAAGTGCAAAAAACTGGAGCAACTCACCCGCGAGGTAGTTGCACAAAATGGTTTTTCGGCGACCATTAGCAAGGTCGAAGACATTATGGACATTATGACGTACAACATAATGGCCACACCTGCACTGGTGGTTAATGATAAAGTTGAGATAAAGGGTCGATTGCCCACTGCGCGGGAGATTCAGGAAGTGCTTTCAAAATATTCAACAACCTAAAATACCCAATACTATGAAAAATCTGATTATGGTTGCTTTGTTGGCAACGATATCCTTCGTGGCTCTGACGACAATCGCTCAAACCAAGCCACCGGCAAAGGTCGAGATTGGCTACTTTCATGCCGAACGGCGGTGCATGACCTGCAACAATGTGGAGAAAGTTTCAAAGCAGGCAGTCGAAAAACTCTATCCGGAGCAACACAAAAATGGTTTAATTACCTACGTTTCCGTGAACCTCGACAAGCAGGAGAGCAAAGCATTGATGGAAAAATTCAACGCTACCGGACAGGCACTGATTATCATCAGCGGAAATCAGCGCATGGATCTTACATCCCAAGGGTTTATGTATGCCAACACCCAACCCCGTCGTCTTGAGGATGCCATGAAGAAAGTAATTGACCCAATGCTGGCATCTCAATAAAAGAATACATGGATTTTCTAATCGGAATCATCGAAAACACGGAATATGGGTTTGTTACGGCAGCAGTGCTGGGGTTAATGACAGCCATAAGTCCCTGCCCGCTGGCGACAAACATCTCAGCAATAGGTTTTATAAGCCGTGATCTCGACGATAGGCGCAAGGTATTCCTCAAAGGTATTGTATATACCCTAGGACGGGTCATAAGCTATACCGGCTTGGCGATTATCATCTACCTGGGCGCCAGCCAGATGAGTATTTCACTCGCTTTTCAGGGTTGGGGTGAGAAGGTTTTGGGGCCTGTAATGTTGATAATCGGGTTGTTCATGCTCGGCATTATTCGTATTCCCCTACCGTTTTTAGAGGGAATTGGTCAAAAAATGGGCGACAAAGGAAGAGGCAGCTACTTGGGCACATTGGGGCTGGGTATGGTTTTCGCCATGGCATTTTGTCCTTACAGTGCTGTGCTCTATTTTGCAATGCTGCTTCCCCTTTCGATTGCGAGTGTGGGAGGACTATATCTCCCTGTAGTATTTGCTATAGCCACTGGTTTACCGGTCATACTTTTTGCCTGGCTTCTGGCCTATGCCGTTGGTAATGTTGGGAAGTTATACAACGCCATCAAGGGTTTTGAAAAGTGGTTCAGAAGGGTCGTAGCATGGCTGTTCATCGCCATAGGTATCTATTTTATTGTAATTCTGTTCATTTAAGACAAACATTTCGGCACGAGAGCAGACAGTTTTACCCATTTTAATCGAAGCTTATGGAAAGCAAACGGGAACTGACCATTCTATTGTGGATGTCGGTCGTATTTATAGCCTTATTTTATATGCCAATTGAGAGCGGGGTGTTTCAAACCTCCCTGCAGGCAACCCTCGATTTAACCAGGTGGTACGCAAGAGAGCACGTAATCCTCTGTTTGCTTCCGGCATTTCTAATTGCCGGTGTAATATCGGTTTTTGTAAGTCAGGCATCGGTAATCAAATATTTTGGTGCCAGAGCTAAAAAATGGGTGGCATACTCTGTGGCATCTATATCGGGCACCATCTTGGCCGTATGCTCCTGCACCATTCTTCCGCTCTTTTCAAGCATCCATAAACGGGGCGCAGGATTGGGACCCGCTGTAGCTTTTCTATATTCAGGTCCGGCCATCAACATCCTGGCGATTATACTTACCGCCAGAATTTTGGGCATCGAACTGGGGATTGCACGCTTTATTGGTGCTGTTGTATTTAGTGTGGTTATTGGGATAACCATGTCTGTGATTTACCGAAAAGAGGAAAAAGCGAAACGCGAAGAGCAACTAACTTTTCCCGACGTACCCGAAACACGTCCCATCTGGCAAACTTCGCTGCACTTTTTTAGTCTGGTACTAATCCTGGTTTTTGCCAATTGGGGAGCACCTGGGTCAGACGATACCGGTAGTTTGTGGTACCACATCTGGTCCAACAAATGGCTAATTACTGGGGCCTTTGGCTTGGTGCTTGTGTATTCGATGATATACATCCTAAAACTTAGGCCATGGCAGGTACTTGTTGGCACCTTTTTTACGATGGTTAGTGCTTTCCTGTTTGCCAACCCTTTAATCACCATGGTAGTTGGCATTGCTGCAGTTAGTTCCATCGCCCTGGCCGATCGCTCTGAGGATGGCGAAAACAGAGAATGGATTCAGGCAAGCTGGGGGTTCACCAAGCAAATAGTACCCCTCTTGGTCATTGGGGTTGTAATCGCCGGATTCCTGTTGGGATCAACACATGACGATGTCGCCATCCCTGGAATTATACCCAACCACTGGATCGCATGGTTGGTTGGAGGCAATTCGGTTGCAGCCAATTTTTTTGCGTCGATCATCGGAGCCTTTATGTATTTTGCCACGCTTACCGAGGTGCCCATTTTGCAGGGACTGCTGGCTTCGGGAATGGGCAAAGGACCAGCACTTGCCTTGCTACTGGCA
>CAYGIQ010000008.1:13406-37307 GCA_964349885.1 uncultured Prolixibacteraceae bacterium
GGTTATACGGGGGGTAATGGGAACTCAAAAAACATTGGTGTACATTTCGATTGTAGTAGTACTCTCTACGGTAGCCGGATTGATTTTTGGTTATATCTAATTTTACTGCTTCCCCATCGAACCAAAGAAGAAGCTTTGATTCCCGGCAAAAGGATTCTGCCGATCAGATACCCGGGTAACCCACTGTCTGTGCCAATATAATATGCTGATTCGCACGCAACTTAAGATGTTCCTTCATCTTTTCTTTGTCGATTTGGCCACGCACAATTGTCGCCAGTCCCTCAGAAGCACAATAGAGGTAAACGTTTTGAGAGATATATCCCACATCGGTGGCCGAATAGAAACGACGTACCGCTTCATCGGCATTGGTCATACGGTCAAAATCGGCCACAAATATAAGTTGCACCGGAGCCTCATGAGCGAACTCCTGATTAGCAGAGGCTGCACGCAAATCCTCACTCCCCAACTTCATCATACAATGTTCAATGGGATGATAAACATACCAGCCATCGGCCATAACCACATAGATATCGAACTCATTCCAGGTGCGTGCCGATGGAGCCGTGCGAAAACCATTGGGTCTGTTAACCCCATAGGCTGCCCACAGCATATCGGAGAGTTGTTGAGTAGACAAAGGCTTGCTGTCGAACACTCGCTGCGACTGGCGTTTCGAAAGCGCTTCCATCAGTGGCATTCCTCCAGTTGTATTCGCGGGGGGTAAGAGAAGCTTTTCCGACACCTGAGCCATCAGGGTTGAAAAGTTGCTGCAAAGCAAGAAACTAATAAGTATGATTGCATTTCTCATGGTATTGGATTTAAAAGTGAACAACACGCAATTGAGTGTCGACTACAAACTTTCAATGTACACAATAACAACCATATTGCCAAGTAAATATGTTGCAAAATAGAGGTTTACTACAATTAGGGACAAGATTAAATTAAGGACAAAATATTACAACCCTTGATTATCGATTGAACTATTTCGTATGTTTGCGTCATACGTTTCGAGTCGATTTTATAAATGGTTCTTGCCATCTCCATATTTGTCATTTCAGGGATATACAGGTTCCTTAATTTTCAGGTGTATGAATAAATCAGAGCAGTTCGATATCTCCCTGCAGGAATTGGCACAGTTTGCCAAAGCTATTTCCCACCCGGCGCGTCTGGCCATCCTCAAACATCTGGCTGAAGCCAGATCCTGTATTTCGGGAGACATTTCGGATCAGCTTCCTTTAAGCCGTACGACCGTTTCGCAGCATCTTAAGGAGTTGAAGCGAATGGGCCTCATCCATGGTGAGATTGAAGGGCTTACCGTTTGCTACTGCCTATGCCAGACGGATATTAAAAAATACCTGGATCTTTTTGAGACTTTTTTTACGCACATACAACAGGCCGAAGTAGCCTGCAATCAACCGGAAGAACCAAATCATGAATAAGATGAAAATATTGATTTTATGTACAGGCAATAGCTGTCGAAGCCAGATGGCCCATGGATTTTTGCAATCGTTCGACCCATCGCTGCAGGTAGCCTCGGCTGGAACAGAAGCCTCCGGTCAACTCAACCAAAAAGCAGTCGCTGCGATGCTGGAGATTGGGATTGACATCAGCCACCATACTTCCGATCCGGTTACGCGGTACCTAGATGAGACTTGGGACTTTGTTATTACGGTTTGTGGCGGTGCCAATGAATCCTGTCCCACGTTCACCGGAAAGGTTAAAAAAAGGCTGCACATTGGATTCGACGACCCTTCGCATGCGGTTGGCAGTGATTCATTTGTGTGGAGTGAATTCCTTCGTGTAAGAGATGAAATTAAAGAGGCATTTTATGCCCTATACCTCAATCAGATTCAACCTCAGCTTTAGGCCGCGGTCAGGTTTGAGTTGCCAATATTTTATGCGATGCAAGCAATAAAGCTTCTAACTTTCACTCAAAACATCAAACGATATGTCAGAAAAAAAACAGATCGCATTTTTTGAGAAATATCTAACCCTATGGGTGGCACTTTGCATTGCCGCAGGTATCGTGCTGGGAAATCTATTTGGCGATAGTGTCCAGTTTCTAAGCCGACTCGAATTTTATGGGGTCAACCTACCTGTGGCGGTGCTTGTTTGGATGATGATTTATCCAATGATGTTGCAGGTAGATTTTTCGAGTCTTAAGGACATCCGGAAAAGCCCAAAAGGATTGATCCTTACGGTTGTGGTAAACTGGTTGATCAAACCTTTTACCATGGCATTCTTTGCCTGGATATTCTTCGAAAAGCTTTATGGTGCCTTTATAGAACCGGAATTGGCAGGCGAGTATATTGCTGGTGCCATTTTACTGGGTGCTGCACCCTGCACAGCAATGGTTTTTGTATGGAGTTACCTGTCTGATGGCGACCCCAACTACACGCTTGTTCAGGTGTCGGTGAACGACCTCATAATTCTGGTAGCATTTGTCCCAATTGTAGGCCTGCTGCTTGGGATTACCAACATAACAATTCCATACGATACGCTGGTCGCCAGCGTGGTGGTGTTTGTTGTGATTCCTCTGCTGGCAGGTTACATAACCCACAAGCTGCTTATTAGACAAAAGGGCCGGGAATGGTTCACAACCCAATTTTTACCCCGGTTTAAGCCGGTATCTGTTATCGCATTGCTGATAACCCTCGTATTGTTGTTTGCTTTCCAAGGAAATACGATTCTTGACAGACCTTTCATCATTGTTCTGGTCGCCATCCCGCTCATATTACAAACTTATTTCATATTCTTTATTACGTGGGGAATAGGCAGGCGCATCAAACTTCCCTATGCAACCTGCGCGCCGGCAGCGATGATAGGTGCCAGCAACTTTTTCGAGTTGGCAGTTGCAGTGGCCATTGCCCTTTTTGGCCTTCAGTCGCCCGCGGCTATGGTTACCGTAGTGGGCGTTCTGGTGGAAGTGCCGGTTATGCTTTCGCTGGTGGCGCTTGCCAAGAGGTGGAAATATGCCTAAAATCAAAATAAAAGATCGCCTGCCATAAATGCTTCTTGTCCCGATATCGAACAATACCTAAACAGTTTCCCCACAACGGTTAGGGAAAAACTGGAAACACTGTACTCTAACGTTTTGGCAGCTTGATCCCGATGCAACCGAGGGAATTGCCTATGGCCTTATAGCCTACAAACTTCGCAACAAACCATAGGTTTACTTCGGAGGACTTCAGAAGCATATAGGTCTTTTCGCCACCCCAAATGGACATGAGCCCTTCAGAGAGCGGCTTGGGGCATACAAGTAAGACAAAGGGTCGGTGCAGTTTCCACACAACCGACTAATGCCAACACCCCTTATAGTAGAACTAGTCGCTGCCAGAGTTGTTGAAATTCGGAAATATACGGTTGAGATGAATCTTTGATTCAGAAATTAATCATGGAATCAATTATTTTATACCTTTGAAAGGTAATGCTAAATAAAGCAGTACCCTTCAATTGCTTTTATGTAATTGAAGTTTTCAGGCACAAGACAAACAATTTTAATCTAAGATTTTTAAATGGATGCCTCCTTAAAATTTGATGGATGTTTTTGCATTTAAGAATTAATAGAGACAGACTGAAATTACTGTACATGAAGAGAATTTTAAACTTTATGCTGTTGGCAGTTCTGCTTGGAGCTATGGGGAGTTGCCAGAAGTCGGAATATGATGCCGTTGCTTCTGATGAACCCGGCATAAAATCAGCATTAATCGTTCAGCCAACCTATATAGTAACATTCAGTGATGACTTCCTGAAAGACGAATTGAATGCCTCACCCGCTTACGAAGGCAGGCAGCGGGCAATGCAGGTGGCTGCAGAGCGGGCACTGCAATCTGCTGGTATTTTTGTTGCTCAGATTGAATTTGTTTATTCAACTGCGATGAAGGGCTTTGCCGTAAAAATGCCCCCTGGGCAGGTACGAAAACTCGAGCAAAACAATGCTGTTATAAGCATCGAGCAAGACCAAATTGTTATGCTTAGGGAACCCTTAGGCAGGGTAGTTCAGCAGACTTCTACCGCAACCGCTTCACTGCAACCCATACCATGGGGCATAGCGCGCGTTAAAGGAGGCATAAACTATATGGGCGACAATGTCGCATGGGTTATCGATTCCGGTATTGATTTGAAGCACCCCGATCTGAATGTAGATTCAATACGCAGTAGAACCTTCATCGCTTATACTACGCCCAACGACGAGAATGGCCATGGTACCCATGTGGCCGGCACCATTGCAGCCATTAACAACGATATTGGAGTAGTTGGAGTAGCAGCAGGAGCCCCGGTAGTATCGGTACGTGTGCTCGACATATTAGGCAACGGCACCCTTTCGGGGGTTATCGCCGGTGTCGACTATGTGGCGGCACATGCAAAAACCGGTGATGTGGCCAATATGAGCCTTATAGGTGGTGCCTCCATTGCCCTCGATAATGCAGTATTAAACGCCAGTCAAATATGCTTCTTCGTACTTTCAGCTGGGAACAACGGTACTTCTGCAACCGCATACTCTCCTGCCCGGGTTAATGGCGACAACATCTACACGGTGTCTGCAATGGGAACCAATGACATGTGGGCATCCTATTCAAACTATGGCAACCCACCGGTCGACTATTGCGCACCCGGTACAAACATCTATTCGACTTTCCTAAATGGGGGATACGCCACCTCTAGTGGCACCTCTATGGCAGCACCCCATGTGGCTGGCATTCTACTCTTAGGAGATTTAAAAACCGATGGTGTGGTAAATGGCGATCCAGATGGCACCCCAGACCCAATTGCAATCTTTGGAGGAATCCCCAGTGCACCTGAAATCCCAAACCCGGGTGATAATGAAACCTACACCATTACACTCTCTGCCAGCAGTGTCAGAGTGAAGGGACTGCGTACCGCAACCCTCTCATGGACTGGAGGAAAACCCGGAGCTACTGCAACCATATACCGCAATGGATCGGAGATTGCCACTATGATCAACGACTCCACTGGAAAAGGCACCTATACCGATAATCTGGGAAGATTAGGCGGTATTCTGGTGTACAAAGTTTGCAATAGCAGTTGTTCGAATGAAGTAACGGTTAAATAATCGCTTGAAAAAATTGATCGAATTGAGGCTGTCTAACAAGGGCAGCCTCTTGTTTTTGCGTCCGGAAACTGCGATTCCGAAACTCCCCAACTTGCCCGCTTAGTTTTTATCCTGATAGGGGCAATTCAGTTGCTTTTAGAGCAACTGAATTGCTCGGTTAAGCAATCCTTATGTCAAAGATATCAATAAAAAAGCCGGCATAAACCGGCTTTGTGTAGCGGGGGCACGACTCGAACATGCGACCTTTGGGTTATGAGCCCAACGAGCTACCAACTGCTCCACCCCGCAATATATTTTTAGATGAACTCTTTAGAACTTTTGTGGTGCAAAGATAACAAACTTTGAGCAAATGCAAAAATTAATCGTTGCCCAATGGTTATTTTGCAGCGACCCATGCTCAGTAATTGAGCATTTTTCGCGGGTCTATCGTTAAATTGTTGTAATTTCGGGGCCAGTTTATTTCAACTTTTTTTATTCCTGAGGCAATCGGTATTTCCGCGTTTAGGTTGTACTTCACCTGGTTATAGCCCCATTCTGTCTCGTTCTGCCGGTAAAAATATGTGGATTAAGGTATCAAGCGTCATACTCCGAAATAAGATTGCCCTGCTCGTTGCTGTTATGGCGCTTACCCTGTTTTTTGGGTACCATGCCCAAAAAGTGGAGATGTCGTATGAGTACGCATCCTTGTTGCCCAAAAAGGATCAGGCTTATAAAGACTATCAGTCGTTTACCGATATTTTCGGTGAAGAAGGCAATATTATTATGGTAGGTCTGCATGATCCCGATTTTTTTCAACTCGAAAACTTCTCACGTTGGAACTCCCTTACTCAAAAGCTCAGCAATGTCGAGGGGGTAGAAGATCTGTTATCGGTAAACAATGCCTATCTCCTCCAGCGAAATCAGGAACTCAGGCAATTCGATGCCTTTGCGGTGTTCCCTGAACAGATTACCTCTCAGACACAACTCGATTCGCTTCAGGAAATTTTTCATGCTCTCCCATTTTATGAGGATATGCTCTACAACCGGGAAACAGCGACCTATCTGCTGCTGATTACCGTCAACAAGGATAAGATGGCCAGCAGTGACCGGGAGCAACTGGTGGAAACCATACAAGATATCTGTGCTGACTTTGAACAGAGCAGTGGACAGGTGCTTCACTACTCTGGCCTTCCCTACATCCGCGTGGTTAATTCCATACAGATAAAAAAGGAGATTTACCTCTTCAGTATTCTGGCGCTTTTGATCTGTATTGTGGTCCTTTTTCTTTTCTTTCGCTCATTCAAGGCAGTCTTCTTTCCGGTGGTGATCGTGCTCATTGGAGTGGTCTGGTCGATGGGAATTCTCTCTCTGTTGGGTCTTAAAATTACCCTCCTTTCGGGCATGATTCCTCCTTTGCTTATTGTTATTGGAATTCCGAACAGTATATACATGCTCAACAAGTTTCATCATGAGTTTGTGCAGCATGGCAATCGGGTAAAAGCTTTACAACGTGTCATCATCAAGATTGGAAACGCCACCTTTTTAACCAACCTAACTACCGCAGCTGGCTTCGCCACCTTTGTCGTTACCAAGAGTGACATTCTGGTTCATTTCGGAATAGTGGCTTCGTTGAGCATAATGAGTCTTTTCGTCCTCTCGCTGGTTCTCATCCCCATTATCTTCAGTTTTGTACAACCACCATCAACCCGGCATGTTCAGCACCTCGAGAATCGGTTTGTAGTCCGCATCATCGACTTGCTGATTTTAATTACCAAAAAACACCGCCCAAAAGTATACCTGGCTACGGTAATTCTCTTGGTTATTGGGGTATTTGGAGTAGTTCAGGTTAAAAGTTCGGGCTATATGGTCGATGATATTCCGGAAAGTGACCCCATATACCAAGATCTAAAGTTCTTCGAAAATAATTTTCATGGATTGATGCCCCTCGAAATTATGGTCGACACCAAAAAACCCAATGGGGTATTGCAGCAATCGACCTTCAACAAGATGGAGCAACTCGATGCCCGGTTAGCCGAATACCCAGAACTCTCTCCCTCGCTTTCGCTTCTTAACCTGATCAAATTTGCCAAGCAAGCTTTTTACAATGGCAATCAGGACTACTACTCAATACCCAACAATTACGAACGCAACTTTATTCTATCGTACGCAATGAAAGAGAATGAACAGAGCGACCTGCTCCATTCTTTTCTTGACACAGCCAGACAGATTACGCGAATCAGCATAAGGGCCAAAGATGTAGGTACCAAGCGCATGGAGGAGCTTTACGGGGATTTCCGTGCAGATGTTGACTCAATCTTCGATACCGAAGATTACCAAACCATCATTACCGGCTCGAGTGTCACCTTTTTTAAAGGCACCCAATACCTTCAAAAGAACCTGTTTTTAAGTCTGGGATTGGCCATTTTACTCATATCGACATTTATGGCACTCATATTCTCCTCTTGGAGAATGGTAGTCATGTCTCTTATCCCTAATGTTATACCACTTATTTTTACAGCAGCCTTAATGGGTTTTATGAACATTCCCATTAAGGCCTCCACCATCCTGGTTTTCAGCATCGCTTTCGGCATATCGGTCGACAATACCATACATTTCCTGGCCAAATACAGGCAAGAGCTTAAAATGACCGGTTGGGATATCAGCCGGTCGGTTGTTTTGGCTTTGCGAGAGACGGGAGTAAGCATGCTATACACCTCGGTGGTTTTATTTTTCGGTTTTGGCATTTTCAGTCTTTCCAGCTTTGGAGGAACTGTAGCCCTTGGGGTACTCGTATCGCTTACCCTGCTGGTTGCAGTTACATCCAATCTGGTTCTGTTACCTTCACTGTTGATGGGTCTGGATAAGCTTACCACCACAAAAAATTTCAGCAGACCCATCATAGATCTGTATGACGAAGATGAAGACATCGGCGGCATCGACCCTCTGAACAATCCATCCAATTAAAGGTTTTAAGCGGTATGCAAACTATAGAGTCTCTTCAAAAACTGATCGAGCAGTCTATTTTGGACCTTTCATCCAAATGGAGCGTGCAGCCTCCTATCAACCTCTACGAACCGGTTTCATACGCCATGGGGGCTGGGGGTAAGCGACTCCGACCAACCCTGGTGCTCTTGGCATATCAACTCTTCGGCAAGGAACTCGCCAAAGCTATTCCATCGGCCCTCGCCGTTGAGGTATTTCACAATTTTACCCTGCTGCACGACGACATTATGGATAAGGCAGAACTCAGAAGGAGTTTGCCAACTGTGCACAAAAAATATTCGGAAAATACAGCCATTCTCTCAGGCGATGCGATGGCATTTATGGCATATGAGCTTCTTTTGGAAACAGACCTGCCGGCCAAACACGAAACGTTGCCTATATTCACCCGAACAGCTCTGGAGGTATGCGAAGGACAGCAGCTCGATATGGATTTTGAATTGCGCAACGATGTTACTGCAAGCGAATACATCGAGATGATCCGCCTTAAAACGGCAGTGCTGCTGGGCTGCGCACTTCAAATGGGAGCATTTTTGGGAGGTGCCGCGCCAGCACAGGCATCCGACCTCTATCAGATAGGCATCAATATGGGGCTGGCCTTCCAGTTGCAGGACGACCTGCTCGACTCTTTTGGAAACGAGGAAATCTTTGGCAAAAAAATAGGTGGGGACATTGTATCCAATAAAAAAACCTACCTGCTTATTGGATCGCGTGAACTAGCCACAGGAGCTTTGCGTTCGCGGCTTGAACATTGGATCTCGGCTACTCATTTTGATGCAGAGGAAAAAATTGAAGCCATTAAGGCAGTTTACAATCAACTGGGGGTGAAGGAAAAAGTCGAAGCCATGATCGGTTCTTATACCCGCGAAGCCATAGAACTGCTGGAAGCACTTCCGGTGGAGGCCCATCTCAAAACGCCGTTAACCGACCTATGCAGTCAGCTTTCCCGCCGTATCAGCTAAACAAAACGCTCGCGGTTCTGTAGGTTAAATAAGCCATACAGCAGAAAAACCACCATTCCAACGCCCAAAAAAATTCGATTTTTGGTAACAATTCCTTCCCAGATGACTGCATTGAAATTGCTGGGCAACTCAAGCGGATTGAGAAAGATATTCCACTGCGAGCGCTCCAGTGCCTCGCCCATAATTAGCAAGGCAACCCCTGCCAAAATCATAATTACCGCTGTTCCATTTCCATTCTTGATGAGGGTGGAAAACATAAACGCCATACCTCCTAAAAAGCCTATGGGAAACATTAGCTGAAACGCCATCTCGAAGGGATCGACCTGATACAACAGATAGTTAGATACAAAACCATACAAAATCAGGATCAAAAATACCTGCACAAATATCATCAGGAGCCTAACAAGCCATACCTTATACCGGTAGTTGGGAATTCCAAACAAAATTTCGAGAATTCGCGAGTCCTCATCGTTCTGAATCCCAAAAACCGACGGATAAAATACCAGCAAGACTCCGGGAAAAAGCAGCAGATTGTAAACCATACCTTCGCTCAGAACACTCCCCTGATAAATGCTCATTATCGAAAAGAAAAGGTAAAAGACAAAAGATGCCAGAAGGAACCAGATAAAGCGTCCGGCAAAAATAATCTTAAGATTGTATCGTATGGTCCGGTAAAATATAATCAGGTTGTTCTTATTTATGATAGACATGGCGTCAAGATTTTCGGTTATCAAGCAATATCACGCAACAAACAGAGGTAAGCATCTTCGAGATGCGGCTGCACATTTACCGCAGTGGGCACTGGCTGGGTCTGGCTGACAGCTCGGACTTTAATCGTATCTCCCTCGCGCATATGATTGGTAATCATTTGCTTGTCGGAAAATGTTTCGAACTCGGGAATGGTAAGGGTAAATTGCCAAACGTAGCCATGTCCAAGCTGAACCATATCGGTAGGTACTCCAAAATAGCGCAATCGGCCACGGTTGATAACGGCCACTTGATTGCATGAACTTGAGATATCTTCAATAATGTGGGTAGAGAAGATAACGATTCGTTCGCGGCTCAGCTCAACCAATAGGTTTCTAAACCGGATACGCTCTCGTGGGTCGAGGCCGGCAGTTGGCTCATCGACTACCAGGATGCGGGGCAGATTTAACAAAATCTGAGCGATACCGATACGCTGTTTCATCCCCCCTGAGAATGCACCGATGTTGTCCTCGCGCCGATCGTACATATGTACTGCTTTCAATACATAGGCAAGTCGGTCCTCGCGTACTTGGGTGTCGGTAATTCCTTTAAGAATGGCCTGATAATCGAGAAACTCCCATGCCGACATGTTCTCGTAAGACCCAAATTCTTGAGGTAAATATCCAATTAAGCCCTGCAGCTCTTCGCGATGCTCCTGTGTGTCGAGACCATTGATGTATATCTTCCCGTAACTCTGCTCGAAAATTCCACATACAATGCGCATCATTGTCGATTTACCAGCACCATTCGGGCCAAGTAACCCAATCATTCCGGTATTGATCTCCATTGAGACACCTGCTAGTGCTTTGAACGGCTTTTTTCGCTTGCCGATGATGGGAATCTGTTTCACCGCCCTGAAATATTGACGTCGTAAAGTTCCAAACCTTCCGGTGATACGATCGATATTTACTCCCCGATTGTGCACATATTCAGAGGAGGCGTAAACCACTATGAGCATATACCATATAATTTCTACCAAAATAACCATACTAATGTTATCCCATCGGGTATAGAAAACATAGCCAAACACAACAGGCAGAACCCAAAGGATAAATTGAAATTTCAGTCGATCAATTTTGAGCAGAAATGGCTTGTTTTTACTATCGGACAGATGGCGTAACAACCCCCCGACCGGCACATAGAGCAAGAAAGTAAAAAACCAAACGACCACCGAAAGCAGCCACATAAAGAAGTTGCTCTCGAGGTAGCCAAAGGTAAACCAAATCAAAAAACCATACAGTGGAACCTGCCAGATAAGCTCGATAAAATCGCGCGGGCGGGCATAGGATGATATCAATCCAGCCCGCTCTCTAATTTTCAGGCCAGATTTCCATTCACGGACAAATTGCGCATCGCGGTCGTAAATCTTAACCAATCGGCGAATGGTAATACGGATGGGTTCGTTTTCGTCGATGACCTTTTTACTGGCCATGCGAAGGCTTGATTGGATAAACCAGGTAACCCCAGGGATCAAAATAATCGCCAGTAAGAAGAAAAGCAATTGCCAGATAAAACTATCGACACGTGCATAGATATACCACACCGACACGATGAATAAAACAAGATGCAGCAGTTTAATTTGCCAAGAGAGCTGTTTCATCCAGTCGAGTGTAGTCTCGAGTCCGGCATAGAGTGTAGGAATGAAAATCAGGGTAAGGACAGTGCTCAACGCAAGACCTCCAATAACGGTTATGGCAAATGGAGCTCCAATGGCCCCCACATACTCTGCCTGACCTAGCGCAAGTGGGAACATGGCCACTATAGTAGTGATGGTGGTGATCAGTATGGGCCGAACCCTCGACAGACCTGCTTCAAGCAGTGCCCTCGACTTACGATGTCCACGCTTGCGCAGAATATTGGTAAAATCGATGAGGATGATACCGTTATTGACCACTACACCCAATAATATAAGAAATCCGGTAAGGGTGTTGGCATTAAAGAGACTATTGCCGGTAAAAATAAGGGCCATAAACGACCCGATGGCGGCAAGTGGTATTGAAAACATTAGGACAAATGGGGTGCTGAGCGATTCAAATACCGATGCTAAAATCATCAAAATCAGGATAAAGGCAGCGGCAATCAGAAAATAAAATTCCGAAAACTGATCCTCCTCATGTACAACCTGCACCGCTACACCAGCCGGAAGATTGTAAGCACCAACTATATCATCTATCTCCATTCGGTAGGCAGTTAGCAAGTCCTTCGACTGCTCTGCTTCGGCCGCAAACTGGTAATTGACTACAATTTGCTTCTCCTGGTTTACACGGGTAATGTTGGCCATTCCGCTCGAATAGATAATCTCGGTCAAATCGGCTAGGTCGTAGGAAGCACCTAGGTTATTTCGAATGCGCAACCGGCGAAGATCGTCGATGGTTTTATCGAGATTCTCCGGCGCATCCTTCTCCTTCAATACAATATCATACTCTTCGGTATCCTGCTTAAAAACAACCCCGGAGCTGAACTCCCGACTGAACGCCCCCAGTTCACTGGCAATGTTGTTGAGGGTTACCCCGTACTGGGTCATCAGCATTTGATCGAACAACAGGTGCACTTCTGGGCGATTGGATCCAACGCTCACATTTACGGAGGCAACCGATTCGAGGTTGTCGATAAAGTAGCGCAGGTCCTCGGCAACTCCCCGCATTAACTGGAAGTCTTGCCCCTTAATGATTACCTGTTCCTGATTGGTTCCGATGCCCAGAAAACGACTAAACGCATTCATGCCTCCAGCTCCTCCAGCTCCTCCCCTGAAACTCTGGCTCGACGCAGGAGGGGTAAGACTTACTTCGGCATTTCGGATGCCTCCGGAACGGCTTTGAATGTCGGACTTAACATCGGCGAATTTTCGGTCTTTAATTTTTTCGAAATTTTCCTTTAAAATGATGTTGATGATGGCTTCCTCCGACTGTATATTGGCCACCACATCGAGGATCTCTTCAATACCTTCGTAGCGGGTCTCGAGGTCGCGAACCACCAGATCGGTTGATTCGAGCGTTGAGCCCGTTGGCATGGTAATGTAAACCGGAAACCGATTCTCTTCCACTTCGCGAAGGTTGTTTACACTTACTGCAAGAACAATGAAAACACTCACAAAGAACACCACCAAGGCACCTATAATGGTACGTGCCGGTTTACGCATACTTGCCTTAAGCAATACGATGTATACCTGAATGATTCGGTTGTTGGTGGTTACCTTTTCATAAAAAACATTGTGCGATGCCCTGCCTTTTAAGAGAATATGCGCTGCCATGGGAATGAGCAGCAGCGCTACCACCAGCGACACCAGTAAGGTAGAGATGATGGAGGTACCTACGTGGTTTCCCAATATCTTTACCATGTAATCCGACGAAAACACAAATGGTACAAACACCGTAATGGTCGTTAGGGTTGCAGCAACTATGGACCGCCACACTTCGGTGGTTCCCTGAATAACGGCCCGATCGGGTGTGTACCGTTTACCTGCCAGACGATAGATATTCTCGAGTACCACCACACTGTTGTCGAGCAGCATGCCCACTGCGAGCGCCATGCCAACGAGGGTAAGGCTGTTGATGGAAATCCCGGCCGCATAGAAGAAATTAAAGGCAGTGAATACAGATACCGGAATAGCCAGAGCAATGATGGAAACAATGCGGAAATTTTTGAGGAAAATCCAAAGCACAAAAATGGCCAGTAAGCCACCCACCAAGGCGAGTGAAACAATCTGGTCTATATTTTTCTCCATGGTTTCGGCCGAATTGCTCTGAATCACAATTTCGACCTCCTTTGAACTAAGTCGATCATTCAATCGGGCGATAACAGCCTGGGTGCGGTGCGACAGATCAATCAGGTTTGCCTGAGAATCGCTCACCAGCAGCACCGAAATAGCATCGAGTCCGTTTACCCGACTTAGGGTAGTCTCCTCCTTTACCCCGAAATAGACATCGGCAACATCCTTCAGAAAAATTGGACCGTCGGCAACAACCACATTTTCGAGGTCACTTACCTGCTGATACTCGGCTGTTACGTGCACAAAGTATTGTTGATTCGATTGGTGCAGGTAGCCGGCAAAGGTTCTGTTTAGTGCATTGCCGCTCAATGCACTGCGAATTCCTGCCGGGGTAATTCCATAGGCTTCGCAGGCAGCCATGTCGATAATGACCTCCACCGACCGCTCCTTGCCGCCAAATACGTTGGCGCTGGCAATGCCATCAATGTTTTCAAGCTCATTCCTTACCTCTTGGTCAACTATATTTCGGATACGATCGGTACCCCCACTTCCCCTAATCTGCAGCTCCATAAACTGATTGGAGAGCTGTGCGATATCGACCCGCGTAACGTTCACCATAAAACCTTCTGGCAATGTTTCGCGCACCTGGTCGATCTTTTCCTGCAGTTTAAGAAAAACATATTTAAAGTTGACCCGCTTGTTGAAACTGATCTGAATAGAGGCCTGTCTGTTGTTAAGCCATGTTTCCATGCTTTCGACCCCTTCGAGCGAAGCAACGGCACCTTCGACCGGAATTACCGCTTGATTCTCCATATAGGTAGGATCTACCTCCTGCTGCGAAGTAATCTGTACAAATAGCAAAGGCAGGTCGGCATTGGGCATAAGCTCAACCGGAAGTTGCTTATAGGAAATATACCCCAACAGGGTTAATCCCGTAAACAGCATGCTGATGAGCACCTTTCTGTTGATGATAAAATTCATCTTGATAGCTTTATATGGTTGTTTTGCCTTGCCCCACTAAACATTTGCCGGGGTTTCCGAAACATTACGTACAAATAGCGTTCTAACGCGGTCGAGCACATCGTACACGCAGGGTATGACCACAAGCGTCAGCAAAGTAGAGGTCACCAGACCACCGATAACAGCCAATGCCATTGGGGAGCGCAGAGATGCACTTTCTCCAGCACCAATGGTAAGCGGCAACAGTGCTAGGATGGTAGTAAGTGATGTCATAACAATGGGTCTGATACGCTGTTGACCGGCCTGAATTATGGCCGAAGTTCGGTCCATTCCCTCCCGAATAAGTTGGTTAATACGATCGATGAGTATGATGGAGTCGTTCACAGCAATTCCAACCAGCATAATGATTCCAATGATTGCCATGATGTTTAGGGTACGTCCGAGCAGGAAAAAAGTAAGTATACTACCTACCACTGCAAACGGAATGGTAAGCAGAATTGTAAATGGATGGATCAGTGATTCAAACTGAGAGGCCATTACCATATAAACCAATACAATTGACAGAATAAGTGCAAACCCCAGACTGGCCATAGATTCCTGGCGTTTCTCCTCATCTCCGGTCACCCTGATAGAGTAGTCGGGCTGCATGGGAATATCGGCCACACTGGCTCTGATTTCGGCTGCTATATGCTGAAGTGCCATCCCCTGTTCCATTTGGGCTGTAATTTTACCAATGCGGCTCTGATCGCGACGATAGATCTCCCGAGGTGAGACGCCGTAACGGATATCTGCAATTTCGGTGATTCTGTAAACCTGATTGCCTGATGTAACCGTCATATTTTCGAAATCGGAGAGTGGGGTATCGGGCAATTTGATGGTAATGTCCTGCATTTCGCCACCTTTCTCGAAACGTCCGGCATTTTTTCCCTGAAGCTGGTCCTGCAGCTGGCTAACCACCGTATTGACATCGAGATTGTATAACCCGGCCCTTACGCGGTCGACGACCACTTCTACCTCGGGAGCTCCATCCTCGATGGATGTCGAAATGTTGTACAAACCGGGTATGGAGAGCATCCGGTTTTTAACCTCCAAAGCCAACGCCTCAATCTCGTCGAGCTGCGTTCCTTTGACCTCCACCACAACAGGAGCTTCGTCGGTCCCTAATATCGATTGCAATGCCGACTCTTCCTTGCTAAAGGTTACTTCGAGGTGTTCAACACCACCTGTAAGTCGATCGATGGTTGCAATGACCGCATCGCTCGACACATTGGCATCCGGCTTCAGAATCACTCGAATTTCGGCAGTGTTTTCCCCTTCAAAAACCGCATTTCTGCTGCTGCTGAAACCAAGGCTTGGCCCAACATGTGCATACAATTTTTCAAGGTTATCGCCCAAATATTCGAAAAGAATCTCTTCGAGATTTCTCACGGTAGATTCGGTTCGTTCAAGCTTGGTTCCCTCGGGCAGTTTAACCTTAATATTGAATTCACGGGTTTGTGTCTGAGGCATGAATTCACTCCCTATATAAGGGATTAACAGAAAGGACGTTCCTGCCAAAAGAAAGCCGACCAATATTACGACCCATTTTATACGGAGCAATCCACCCAGAAATCGGCCATAAAGATTGGTCTGCTCGGTATGCCTCTTTACAGGTGCCTTTTTGTTTCGGTAAAACCGGTGGTACAACATGGGTATCACAAAAATGGCCACAAGCAGCGACGAAACGAGTGAAAAGGCGACTGTCCATGCCTGATCTTTAAACAGTTCTCCTGAAGCACCATGCAAGTAAACAATGGGTAGGAAAACCACAATGGTGGTAAGCGTAGACGCCGTTATGGCACCACCTACCTGAGCCGTCCCATGCACCGCTGCATCCTTGACACTCATACCATTCTCATGGTTTCGGTAGATGTTTTCGATAACCACAATGGCATTGTCGACCAGCATCCCAGCCCCAAGTGCTAGGCCTCCCAGAGTCATGATGTTGATGGTGAGGTCGTTAAAATACATTAAGTTGAATGTGGCAATAATCGAGATGGGAATCGCGACACTAACAATCAGCGTTGTGCCAGCGCGACGCAGGAAGATGAACAAAATGAAGACGGCCAGAAGAATCCCGATGAGCGCGGTCTCCTCCACCTCGTATATGGCTTCGCTGATGAACTTACCCTGATTGGCAACGGTGGTGAGCTGATATCCGGGTAGTGCCCTATTGATTTGTTGCAGAGCCCCTTCAATTTCCTCTACAGCCCTAACCGTATTAAAACGGGTTTCCTTGTAAACAGCAAGACCGATGCAACGTTGACCGTTAAGGTGTACTATGTTCTCGGGCCTTTTGTTGGTAAAACTGATGTCGGCAACATCCCTGAGAAAAACAGGAGCAAAATTTTGACCCGGTTGCCCGGCATCAGCAATTGTAGTTGCCTTGTAACCGACAATAAGGTCGGCAAAGTCGTCGGCATTGTTCAGCAAGCCCACCCCTTTTACAATATACTGCAATCCCATTTCAGAGATTCTGCCACCCGATACACTCCGATTAAAACTTTGAATTCGGGTACTGAGTTCATCAAGGGTTATATTTTGCGATTCGAGTCTGTAAAGATTGGTCTCTATCAATACCTCACTCTCCTCTTGTCCTGAAAGTTCGACCTGCGCAACCCCCTCTAGCCGAACCAGTTCATTCCGAATGTAGTTTTCAGCAACCTTCCGAATTTCATTCATGTCGGCAATCTCGTTGTGGGTAACCGCAATGAGCATCACCGGAGCGGTATTGGGATCGTGTTGGGTGATAAGCAACTCGTCAATCTCCTGATTTTGGGAAAAGGCGGTAAGTGCCTTCTGAAGATCGAGAAAGGCCTCATCCATATCCTTGTTCCAAGCATATTCAACGGTAATCTGCGATGAGCCAACTTTGGTAAGCGACGAGACTTGTAGAACATCCGACTGACGAATAGCGAGTGCTTCTATGTTTTCGACAAACAACTTTTCCATCTCCTCGGGAGGTCTTTCGCCCGATTTAACCTCCACAAAAATTCTTGGAGATCGGAGATCGGGGAAGAGGTCCATTCCCAACTTGTCGAACGAAATATAACCCAGCAGGATAACTCCCAGCACTGCCATTAGAATGGTAACCGGGTAATTGACCGAAAACAGGGTGAGTTTTTTCACGGGTATCTGTTTAAATTTCTTGAATCGTTTTGTACATCACGAGGGGGCTGCATGCCGAAGGTTAGCGTATTACCTTAACCTTTGAGTTGTTGCGTAAAGTTTCAAAACCCTTCACTACGAGTCGTTCGTTCTCCTTAAGACCCGAAATTACTTCAGCATACTCCTGATTCTCGATTCCAATAGTTATTCTACGCTCGGTTGCAGTACTTTGGTCAACTACAAACACCATCCGCCCTCGCCCGCTGGTGAGCATAATACTTTTGGGAACTACTATGGCATTCTCCTTCTCGGCAACAACGATATCGGCCTTAACAAACATACCGGGTCGCAAAAGCAACTCAGGGTTGTCGATGGTTAGTTTGCCCTTAAATGTGCGGGTTTCGGTGCTGATGGCGGGTGATAGTTCGGATACCCTGCCACGTAGGGTATCGTTCGAAATGGTGTAGGAGGTAATCAGTACTACCTGGCCCACCGTTACTTCAGAGAGCGCTTTCTCGGGTAGATTAATATCCATAAACATCTGATCGTAGCTCATGAGTGAAACCATTTGAGCTCCTGAGGCTATGCGGGTTCCAGGGGTATAAAAGGGCATATCGACTATAACCCCAGAGAAAGGAGCTACTATGTTCATTCTGGAGAGCCGTACCTGGGCATTCTCGAATTCGTACCTAGCGTTGGTGGCACTTACTTCGGCATTGCGCAGTTCCCTGAGTGTTACGCCACCCTTTTCGTACAACGACTGCTGCTTCTCGTACTCCTGCTCAGAAATTTCGAGGTTGAGCTTTCTTGACTCAATGGCTATATTGTTGACGTATTCCTCATCTTCAAGACGAACAATTACCTGACCTGCCCTCACCCGGTCGCCCAACTTATAGGGCCTTCCTGTAGACGGATTGTTAACGGGCCGGTAAATGCCGGTCATTTCGGAGGCCAATGTTGCCTCCTGTGTGGAACGGGCAGTACCCGTAGTACTTACATATTGCTGAATAGACTGTAGCCTGATATCCTCGATCGATACTGGAATGGCCAGATCAACGGTTTCCGTCTCCTGACGATTTGCGCAGCCAGCAATGGTAGCAAGGGCAACAAGAAGCACAAAGTATTGTAGGTTTTTCATTGGTATAAATTGTTTTGTTTTTTAGATCAATTAGAAACAGTAGGGCGTATTAGACAAACAAGCCAGCTCAATCTGATGATGTATTGTGAATTTTTTAGAACAACGCATTTCATAATTAGGGTCCAATTCTTAACGCACCATTCCAGTTTTGGCGCTCTGGTACAATTCGCGGGGTAAAACAGGCTGACGTTTTTCAAAGTCGTAGAGCGATTGTATCTTCAGATTAAGCAACTCCATTTTATAGTTGAGCAATGATTGAGCATAGGCCAATTTGCGCGACGAAAGCTGGTTCTGGTAAAGGCTTAAATCCATACCCGTAAGGTCTCCATTTTCGTAGCGTTCGAGGTTAATCTCATAGGTTAGCTGGGCATTGCGCTCGCTCTGTCTGGCGATATCGATTTGATTCAGCTGGTTTTGTAGATTGCGAAAAACCTGACGAATGTCGATAATTATCTGCTTTTTCTGCTCGTCGAGGTTCAATTCCGAGCTTTTAACGGCGGCCTCCTGAGCCTGAATTCTTGCGCGCCTTTCACCCCAGTCGAAAATGGGGATGTTGAAAGAAATTTGAACCTGAGGATTCATGGTAGGTTGGTCGAAAATCTTGCCCAACTGTTTGTTATCGCCAATTACACCAAATGCCAAATTCATCGAACCGTTAAATTCGTTAAGCGCTTTTGTGCGGATCATATCGAACTGGGTTGTCTCGAGCTCTATCTCACGTTGGCGTAGTTCCATCCTGCTCGCCAAACCATTGTTAATGGCCAATTCAAGGTCGACCTCCACCGGAGTAGCCTGCACATCGGCATACACCAAAATATCTTCAAAAAGGTCCATCCCAAGGTACATCTTCAACTGATCTTTGGCATTCTCGAAATCGACCTGACTGTTCTGAAGACTCAGCGTAGCGTTGGCAAGGTTGAGTTCGGCTTGATAGAGCTCTTCGCGGGCTGCCAGACCGGCATCGACCTTGTTGACAATTATATCGTAACTTCTTTTCGTATTTACCAGCTCTTCCCGCGCAATACTTAGGTTCATTTGCGACATGTAGACACTGTAGAAGAACTGGGTTACGTTGCGTTCCATCATCAGTCGCTGCAAAGCATAGCTGATGTTTGCATTTTCGTAGGTAAGCTCCAGCTCCTTTAGCTGAAGTTCCAGACGGTTGTAGGTAAAAAGTGGCTGATTGTAGTTCACATAGAGATTGTTGGTGAACCTTTCGCTCGAGGTGGAGCTTCCCCCTTCAAAAACCGCAGAACTGCTTTGCCAACCAAATCGATTGATCAGTGAAAGGGTACCATCGGTAGCCAGGATTGGCTGTTCTACTCTAAAGGTGGCATTGGAGGCAAACGATTCATTGGTATACCACTCAGAAACTCGGGTATCAAATCTTCGGGTATTGGTATAATCAACCGGGGCCACATTAAGTAAAAATTTGGATTTAAGTGCTGCCCGCTGAGCCTCAAGGTTTTTTTGATACCGCTCAAGGTTAAGCAGCGATTGCATAATCGAAGGACTCTGGGTTTCGGCAACCGAGAGCGCACGTTCAAGGGTTAATGCCTGCTGGGAAAAAGCAGGCAGAGCAACGACCATCAGTATGAGAGCGAGGCTGCATACCCTTGCGAATCGTTGGTTGTAGGTTGATTGCATAAGCATAAAGGTTATGGTCTTTGTGTTAAAGTTTTACAATCATAATTGCATCGGCAATTACCGTTTGCATGGTAGATTTGTTGTTCAGCACCACACGGGCATTCTCGGGTGTAAGGTAGTAGGAGCCCAAAAGATTCCAGCCCTGTTCGGCCCCATTGATCTGAAGGGTTTGCAGCGTTTCGCCATCGGCATGGTGAATAAAATACTGATATTCACCCTTCTCCTCTCCAGCGGCCACTCCGGGCCTGCGGGGTCCACGACCGCCTATGTTGGTTATGAAGGTATACACATCGTAATTGCCTGGTTCAATTACAGGCAGATTCCACGTTGCATTAAGGTCGCCGTTGCCCGACTTAATGTAATAGGCCGACCGCACATATTGTCCGTAAAAGCTGGAATTGGTGGTTAGGGTCCAGTTCAGAGGGGGTCTCCAACTATTGAACCCGGCATAACGAAGACCGGTCTCTTCATCTTTGATAATCAGTTTGTGTAAAAGGCTTACGTTGTCGGAAACCGTATATTCAAAGCCCGGATCCTCGTTGTCGACAACAATTTCATTGGGTTGCAAAGTTGATACCCGAACATCGGTGAGCACCTCACCATCAAAAGGCTGAGCCCGCAAATCTTCCTCAATGGTGCCAAAAAATTGCATAATCGACTGCGGAATATTGCGCGAAGTGAGGGTATTGATGGTAAGACCACGCGGTTCGGCATCGAACAGATAGCTTACATTCTTAGTTTCGCCGGCTTTGAGACTTAATATTTTATTCTGACTGTCGTCGGCACTTGGACCACGCATCATGCGTCCGCGACCGCCACCTCCACCGCCGGGACCACCCATCCTGAAGGTTAATTTAACAACCCCATCAATGTCGCTGGTGTTGCTGGCACTGAACGATACCATGGTGCGGATCTGATCTCCCGACTTGGTATTAACCGCTGTAATGGGTGAAAAGAGGTAGCCTGGCAACTCCCTTTCCCTGAACCAGGTATTCATGAGCGGGGTAAGTGCAATATTGAATTCCTCGCCCAACAGAGCATCGAAATCTTCGAACATAAGCACCTTAAACTGATTTTCGCGCAGCAGGCGACGTAAAAAAGCTGCAAACTCTTGCTCTCCGGCAGATGCCTGAACCGTTGTAAAAAGCACGTCACCCTTTAGCTTAATAAGGTTGTCTATAATTTTGCGCTGACCTTTATCGGCCAGTAACTCCTCGAAAGATCGATCGAGCAGGGCAATACTGGCCATCTCATCCTCACTGATGCCTGTCATATCGCGCATGAACATAGATCGCATGTCGCTCGACTGGCTCTTTAAATAGGCTTCGAGAACCTGACTGGTTACCGGCCAGCGATATGATCTAATATGGTTGCTGAAATAGTACAATTGAGGAAAAATAAAATAGGGATTCACCGTTTCAGTCGCCTGCATGTTCCCTCCGGCCATCATATTGAAATTGGGCCGCCCCCCTTCACGGGTGAAATTACCGGTTAGGTTGGTAAACATCCGCACCTGCAAATCCTTGTCGGTCAAACTCTCGCCGTTTCGCTGACTCCAATTCTTAATTTGCCTCGACTGGTTGCTAAAATCGAAATCGCGCAAAAGATATCCTTTCTCCTGAATCAGGATTTGCTCGGGTTGCATGGTCTCTTGGGCAAGCGTCCAGGTGCGCTCAAAAGTTTTGAATTGAGCTGGCACCTCCACCATCGAAAATCTTTTGAAGGGATACTGTAACGTATAGGTTCGCTGAAAATCGCGGAGCCGTTCCTCTACGAGGGTCGAAATGGTATCGCCGATTTCAGTAAAGGTGTTCGCAAAATAATCGTGTCCCCGCAAATGCCATATGCCAATCTCCAGATTGGGCAACTGTAAACTGCGGTGTTCATAATCTCCAATAGCCAGTGAAATCTGAGGCAGAGGCTGATCGTTGTCAAATCGGAAAGTTCCGGGCGCTACCTTCTCAAAGCGGCCCTGCGAGACAGCCTGTAGAGCGGTGTCGGTGGAAACCTCCAGTCTGAAATCGGTAAAATAGGTGCGATTCCATCCAAAATTTTCACTGCTGTAGGTAACTCCGGGCGTTGGGTACCATGCAGCTTCGCGGGTAAGCAGGGCATACTTAGGGGTAATAAACGCGTACCGTTTGTCGACGTTGATTACAAATTCACCAAACTTCTCCGACCGCAGATCCTGATCAATGTCGAGATAACAGTAGGCCTCATCGATAACTCCACTGTAGGCAATCTGCACACTAAGGCGACTACCAGCTTCCATAGGGGATGAAAGCGGCATTACCACAAGATGGTTGCGGCGATGCCAAGGTGCAGCATTTTCTTCAACCTGTACAGAAGAGATTTTTAGTCCAGGGTTAAGGGATACTACAATCGAATCGATAGACTGCGGCAGGTTGTTGATCAGAACCAAAGTCGACGTAACCGAGATCGAATCTCCTGAATGGCGCAACTGAATATCATGCCGCTCGGCATCGGCCATGGGCAGAGTACCATATAAGTCGTTCAGTGCAACTGCATCGTTGCGGTCGCGCTCATGTAAAACGAAGCGGTTCACATGCTGGTAGGCCAGATAACCTCCGGCAGAAATGAACATTGCGGCAAATAGAACGGAAAACCAAGTCATTGCCTCCGACTGGGGCAGCCTTTTGAGCAGAAATATGGTAAGAAATATAAAACCGCTTCCCAAACTGAAATAGATGCCCCTATGGGCAATTACGGTGGCCAAATTTCCAAAACCGGTAATTTCCGATTTGAGCATTGGAATGTTAAAGGCCATATAGTCGAAGAGGTAGTAGTAGGAATCTTTAACCAGAAAAAGCGTTATGCCAATGTACCCCAATATTATTACAAAGGTTACTGCTTGGTTGCGTATAAGACTCATCAGCAGGAATGAGAGGCCCATGATATAGACCAAAGTTGGAATGCTGATCAGCAAAAGATAAATCAGATATGACAACCATGGTACCACAATATCCGGTAGAATCAGATTGAAAATAAGGCCAATGCCCATAACGGCAAAGTTCAGGACCAAAAAGACCTGCATATTACCCAAGGTCTTGCCGATAACATACTCGCCATTGGTCATGGAGCGCATGTAAATTACCTCTGTGGTGTCGAGTTTTTTATCGCGTTTCAAAAAATCGGATGCCAGAAAAACTGCAATAATGGCCTGTGCAACATTCAGAATCAGCAGGTTAAAATAGGGAATGGCCGAAGGAATGGCCCTAAATATCCATTGTGAAGCCCCGCCCTCACTAACCATGGCGAAATTGAGCCCGAACAGAATGACAATCGAGAGAACACCAAAAATTCTGAAAAACCAAGATCTGAACAGGGTCTTTCGCTCATAACGGGCAATCGAATGTATATTGTGAAATGATACCATAGCTCTTTGGTTGAATGGTTATGAAGAAATCCACTGATTGAGTTTATTTTCCATAAAATAAACATAGGCATGCTCCAGATTGGGCTCTATCTGTTCTCCGCTATACCCGTTGATGCTGCTGGCCACTACCTGAATTTCCCATCC
>CAYGIQ010000009.1:0-33604 GCA_964349885.1 uncultured Prolixibacteraceae bacterium
CTTTATAAAGGCTATTGGATGCGCGGCGACAATGACAATGAATTCGACAACAAGGCGATCATTCAGAAATTGGTAAAGCTGCGCGACGAAAAGGGCAAACTGATGGGCTTTAATAACTTCGCCGAATATGTAATTGATGTAAATATGGCCAAAACCCCAGAAGCGGTGTATGATTTCCTGAACCGTTTGTGGGTTCCTTCGATGAAGATAGCCAAGGCCGATCGTGACGCCATGCAGAAGATCATCGATGCCGACGGCGGCGGGTTCAAACTTGCTCCGCACGATTGGTGGTTCTATTCTGAGAAGCTCAGAAAACAGAAATTCGATCTCGATGAAAATGAAATAAAGCCCTATTTTACACTCGAAAATACCCTCAACGGAATGTTTTATGTGGCCGAAAAGTTGTGGGGAATCACCTTTACACAGCGCGACGACATTCCTGTTTACCACGAAGAAGCCACTGCCTTTGAAGTTAAAGAAGCCGATGGATCGCATGTGGGCGTTTTCTTTGTAGATTTTCACCCACGCGACGGTAAACGGCCCGGAGCTTGGTGTACCAGCTTTCGCAGAGCTGGATATGAAAATGGTGAACGGGTATATCCGCTGTCGACCATTGTTATGAACTTTACCCGCCCTGCCGGCGATATGCCTGCACTGTTAAGCTTCGACGAGGTTTCCACCATGTTCCATGAGTTTGGACACGCGTTGCACGGTTTGTTTACTGATGAACCCTACCGCAGAACTTCGGGCAGTGTGCCAAGGGACTTTGTGGAGCTTCCATCGCAAATTATGGAGCATTGGGCAGCCGAACCTGAAGTTATGAAAGAGTACGCACGGCATTATATAACCGGCGAACCCATCCCGGATGCTCTGATCGCCAAACTGGAGGCAGCAGCAACATTTGATCAGGGGTTCATTACAGGCGAATACGTTGCAGCCGCCTTGTTGGATCTTGACTACCACACCACTCAAAATGCCGATATAACCGATGTGCGTAAGTTTGAAGAGGAGTCGATGAAAAAATTTGGTCTGATTCCTGAAATTTTACCCCGCTACCGCAGTACCTATTTCTCACACACCTTCTCAGGTGGATACACTGCTGGGTATTATGTCTATATATGGGCAGGTGTTCTCGATGCCGATGCATTTCAGGCATTCAAGGAAACCGGCGATATTTACAATCAGGATGTTGCTGCCCGTTTCCGTGAGTTGCTCTCCAGATCGGGATCTGATGAAGGCATGAACATTTACCGTAAATTCAGAGGTAAAGATCCCGCCATTGAGCCTTTGCTGCGCAACAGAGGATTGTTGTAAGAAGTCATACAATTGTTAACATAGAGGGGATTCGATTTTTCGGATCCCCTTTTTCTTACCTGACACCTCGATTGTTAATTTTCGAAAGTTCAGATAGATAAAGAATCGAGATGTGTGCGTAAAAATCTATTTTTGCAACAAAAGTAACCGGATGGAGCTTAACGTGAACCCTGGGGCTAAAGGATTGATTTTCGATCTGGATGGAACCTTGTCTGATTCTTTACCTGTGCATATGGCCACTTGGAATATGCTGGGTGAAACTTTTGGATTTATATTTGAAGACCGCTTGGTATATGAGATGACCGGTATGCCTACCATCGCATTTGCGGAAAGACTGATTGTAGAAAATCAGCTGTCGGTATCTCCCGAAGAGTTGGTCCGGCTAAAACAGGAGGCCTTCTGGCAATCGGTGGGACTTATTAAACCAATAGAGCTTGTTGTAAATATAGTAAGGTTGTGGCATGGGAAGTTACCCCTATCAGTGGGCACAGGGGCCAGTAGACGAAGTGCCATGTTGCAACTCGAAACGCTTGGTCTTACGCACTTTTTCGATGCAGTGGTAACAGCAGATGATGTTACCCGGCATAAACCACAACCCGATACATTTCTGCTATGCGCAGAGCGGATGGGCGTTAAACCCGCAGAATGCCAGGTATTTGAAGACGGAATTCTCGGTATGCAGGCTGCTGTTTCAGCAGGAATGATTGTTACGGATGTCCGTCCGTTCATCAACTATGGTGAATGGGGTTTGTCTTAATAAAGGCTTTACTGAAGGTCGGCTGCTTGCAGAGGGTATAAGATGGTCTACTCTGTATCAAAATCGAACTCAAATTCAGTTATTTCCGCAGAATCCAAATCTCCAACAATTACGACTACACCCTTTCCAGCCAACCTGGTAATGCTGCCTTCAACGATCTCATAGCTTGCGCCAACCCCTTGAAGGTAATATTCGAAAGGTTCGTCCTTAAAGTATAGAATTCCCTTCGTCCGGTGCACAAAATTACGGTTGATATCCAATTGATAAGAGAGCCAATCCTCAAATTTTACACGCGGCATTGGAACACTGAAATAAAAGGTGCGTGAGGTCAAATTGGGGTGTTTCGATCCCGATAATTTGATTTCTGGAAGAAATTGCTTACGAGACAGGGATTTCCAATGGTTCTTTATTATCTCCCTACCATCCAATTCCTTAAACTTGATTATTTGTGCGAACGGATTCACCGTTTGCAATTTTTCGCAGAGGGCATCAGACTGCTGGGGAGTGTATTCTTCAGATTTGGCAATCACAATTAGGGAGGCAGCTGCCAACTGTCTGATTGCAATGGGTTGGTGTGATAAAAATTCGAAACGGGAAGCATCGGCAACTCCAATAGTTCCATAAAATTCATATAAATCCAATATCTCCTGATTGTGCAAAAAAGGTCGGATTACCTCGCCCGGATCGGCAATTCCGGTGGTCTCAATCAGCAGATGTTCGATGGTGTGATAATCCGTTGCAAGTTCGATTAAAACCTGTTCGTACTCATCGGTTATGGTACAGCAGATGCAACCATCTTTCAATTCGAAAAGATGCGAAGCGTCGAGACCTCTTAGCAATTTGCCATCGATCGATTCTGCTCCAAACTCATTTTCCACCACGGCGAAACCAACCCCATGGTTTTCTGCCAGCAACCGGTTAATAAGCGTGGTCTTTCCAGCTCCGAGATAGCCGGTAACCATGGTGACCTTTATTTTTTCGGGTCGATGCATTAGAAAACGATCCCGGTTAGTTTAACAATTATGGCAAACAGGGCGACCAGCAAAAAGAGTCTGACCCACCGATGCCCACCCCGTATTGTGAACCTTGCTCCCGCGTATGCACCTGCCATGCTGGCGATTCCGAGGACAACACCCGAAGCTAGGTGTATGTTTTTGCTGCTCCAAAAAACAATGAGTGCGATGGCTGTATAGAAAAGAACAATCAGTACTTTGAGTCCGTTTGCCCTTACCACGTCGTAGCCACTGCCCAAAACCAGACCGGCGAGCAGAAGAAAACCTACTCCAACCTGAATGAATCCTCCGTAAAATCCGATGGCAAAATAGATATAAAACTGCACCCCGCCCCGCTTTTCATTTAGGGTGGATGGATCGGAACGAATCCATGCCTCTGGTTTTAAAAGAATTAGAAAGAACATTGCCACCATAACTGCAAGGATGACAAATTGCATCATCCGTTCGTTCACAGCAACAGCAGTTATGGCTCCCAACAAGGCGCCTGCACCAGATGGAATCAAAAAATGTTTCCCCTCTTTCCATGATAGAAATCCACTTTTCCTGAATGTCTCAGCGCCGGCCAAACTCTGTAAAAGTATGGCTATACGGTTGGTGCCATTGGCCACCGAAGGGGGTAATCCCAAAAACATCAACACTGGAAGAGTGATGGATGAACCGCCGCCTGCAACCGTATTGATAAATCCGGTAACAATGCCAACAGCAATGAGAACAGCAACGTTGAAAAGATCTAATTCCATGGTTGGCCGGAGGTTACTTTTTGCAATCTACCTGTTGCCGAAACAAACCATTTTTGGATTGGTTTACCAGGCGAAGAGTGGGAAATCTTTAACGAGCTGATTAACCTTCGATTTCACCAAACCGGGGTAAATTTTATCGTCAATATGTGCAACTACATCGTCGATCAACTGAGCAATTTGTGGCATCATATCCTCTTTCAAACCGCGGGTAGTAATGGCAGGTGTGCCAATTCTGATACCGGAGGTCGTAAATGGAGACCGGCTGTCGAAGGGCACCATGTTTTTGTTAACAGTTATATCGGCATACCCCAGCGCAATTTCTACCTCTTTGCCACTAATTTCAGGGTATTTGGAACGAAGATCGAGCAGCATAGAGTGGTTTTCGGTACCCCCCGATACTACATGGTATCCCATATCGATAAATGCGCGGGCCAAAACATCTGCATTCTTTATTACCTGTGCCTGATAGACTTTGAAAGATGGATCGAGCGCCTCTCCAAAGGCTACTGCTTTGGATGCGATGACATGCTCGAGCGGACCGCCCTGTTGTCCGGGAAAAACAGCTGAATCGAGCAACGACGACATGCTGCGTATTTCCCCTTTTTTGGTGGCTATTCCCCATGGATTTTCGAAGTCTTCTCCAATCAGAATAATTCCACCTCGCGGCCCTCTTAAGGTTTTGTGCGTTGTTGAGGTAACAATATGGGCATGCTCAACCGGATTGTTAAGCCATCCGGCAGCAATCAGTCCGGCCGGATGGGCCATGTCGATAAGCAAAAGTGCACCTACACGATCGGCAATGGCACGCATTCGAGCATAATCCCACTCCCTGCTGTATGCCGAAGCGCCCCCTATTATCAGCTTCGGCTGCTCTTTAATGGCCAATGTTTCCATCATGTCGTAGTCGATCAGTCCGGTATCCTCTTTAACATGATAGGCTACAGGCCGATACAAAATTCCGGATGAATTAACCGGCGAACCGTGCGATAGATGCCCTCCATGCGCCAGATTGAGTCCCATAAAGGTATCGCCAGGTTGCAATACCACGCTTAGGACTGCCTGATTCGCTTGGGCTCCTGAATGGGGTTGTACATTGGCCCATTCAGCCTTATAGAGCTGCTTAATCCGGTCGATTGCCAGCTGTTCTGTCATATCCACAAACTGGCAACCTCCATAGTACCTTTTTCCGGGATACCCTTCGGCGTATTTGTTGGTCATTACCGATCCCATGGCCTCCATAACCTGATCGCTAACAAAATTTTCTGATGCAATCAGTTCAATTCCATGGAGTTGACGTTCATGCTCTTTTGAAATTATATCGAAAACTACCTGATCTCTCTTCATGGTTCACACGCTATTGGATTTATGATGGTCAAAAGTAATACATTTTGATCCGGCAAAAAAACCAATAGAGCATTCAAAAATCGTATTTTTGAACACCCTAATGTTTATTATTATGCATCCATACAACCGACCAAAGGCCCTCAAGTCCTTACTGATACTCTCATTTACGGGCAGTGGAGCCGGATTTTTGCTTTACCTGGCTGCTGTAATATTTCACAACGCTACCAAAACCTTTATTTTGCAATACAGTTCGTCCTCTTCAGCCGACGTTTACAGCCAATTGTACTTTGGACTTTTTGCCCTATTGTATGCTGCCTCGTTGTATGGAGTATGGCAAATGTGGTCATTGCGACGCAAAGGCTTATATCTGTATTCCCTATCTCAGACGGCCATATTGCTATTGCCCCTTATCTGGATTGGAAAACCGGCCTTCTCGTCGGTGGCACTCATCATAACCGTAGTGTTTATCTCGGCCTATGCATTCCAATTCAGGCAATCATTCAATGCCTAAATGGTCGAAAATAAACGCATATTCCATCGCCAGATCTCTAATCCACTGAAACCTTCCTGATGCTCCGCCATGACCGTAATCCATTTGGGTCTGAAACAGCAAATGATTGTTGTCGGTTTTCATTTCCCTAAGTTTAGCAACCCATTTGGCAGGTTCCCAGTATTGTACCTGAGAATCGTGGAACCCGGTGGTAACCAGAATGCTAGGATAGGCTTTTGCTTCAACATTATCGTAAGGAGAATATGACAGCATATAATGGTAATACACTTCATCTTTGGGATTTCCCCACTCGTCAAATTCACCCGTTGTTAGCGGAATCGATTCGTCGAGCATTGTAGTAACCACATCCACAAAAGGGACGTTGGCAATCACCCCCCGGTAAAGCTCCGGTCTCAGGTTGATGGCAGCTCCAATTAGAAGACCACCGGCACTGCCTCCCTTGGCGAAGAGCTTGGCCGACGAAGTATATCCGGCCTCTATCAGGTATTCGGCTGCAGCATTAAAGTCGGTAAAGGTGTTCATTTTATTCAGAAGTTTTCCATCCTCGTACCAACGCCGGCCATAAAACTGTTCACCCCTTATGTGGGCAATGACATAAACAAAACCTCTGTCGAGCAGCGGCAAAATGTTCATCCTGAACGAGGGTTCCATGGTATTTCCATACGATCCGTAGCCATACAATAAGGCAGGGTGGGAACCATCCTGAACAAAGTCCTTGTGGTAAACAACACTTAATGGTATTTGGGTGCCATCGGGTGCAGTTGCAAAATCACGCTTGGTAATGTAGTTGGCTGCATCGAATCCACCTAAAATCTCGTCTTGTTTGAGTAAGACACGGTTGCGGCTATCCATTTCATAATCGAAGGTTGAAGCGGGTGTGGTTAGCGACGAATAGACAAACCTGACCAGTTTACTCGTAAAATCGCGGTTTATGCTGAGGTTTACCGAATATACCTCCTCATCGTAAGCAATGTAGTGCGGATTGCTGTTGTTCCATGGCCTGATTTGCAGTCGGTTTAATCCTTCGAATCGCTCCTGAACGACCATGAAATCGTTAAAAAGGGTAAATCCCGAAAGAAAGACATCGTCGCGGTGTCCAATCACTTCACTCCAATGCTCCATTCCAGTGTGGTTTAGGGCTGTTTTCATCAACCTAAAATTTACCGCATCGAGATTGGTTCTGATGTAGAATTGATCACCAGCATGATCGACCGAATATTCCAAACCTCTTATCCGGGGCTGAAACAGCGCAAAATCGCCACCTGGCTTATTGGCATCCAAAATACGGTACTCATCGCTCAGGGTGCTGCTGCTAAGGATAACGATAAAGGCACCCGATTTGGTTTTGAAAACCCCGGTATTGAAAGTTTCATCTGTTTCGTGGAAAACCTCAGTGATTTCGGAAAGGGGACGCCCGAGTACATGCTTCATAATACGCTCCGATCGGAGGGTTGTTGTATTTCGCTGCACAAAAAACAGGGTTTTATTGTCGTTTCCCCAGACCACCGAACCGGTTGCCATAGGAATAACATCGGGCAGCAATTCGCCAGTTTCGAGGTTTTTGAAATATATGCTGTAGTTGCGCCGGCTAACCGTATCTACGGCGTAGGCCAATATTTTATTGTCGGGACTAACCGAAGAGGCTCCTACCTGATAATAGGCAAAGTTACCAGCCATGGTATTTACGTCGAGCAATATCTCTTCTTGAGCATCGAGCGACCCCTCTTTTCTGCAAAGCAGAAAGTATTCGCCACCTGTTACGGTACGCCGGTAATAATAAAAGCCATTTTCAAAGTATGGGACCGAAGCGTCGTCTTCCTTGATTTTTGATCGGATCTCGCTGTACAACTTCTCCTGCAGCGGTTCGGTATGCTTGAGCACCGCTTTCAAATAGTCGTTTTCGGCATTCAAATAATCGACTACAGCTGGATTCTCGCGTTCATTCATCCAATAGTAATTATCGATGCGCAAATGGCGGTGCTCCAGCAGTTCATAAGGAATTTTTTGCGCAACGGGTGGTTTAACCGAAGGGTCGGTACTGCATGCATACGAACCCAGTAGAAGCGCTAAAATGAATAAAAGGAAATAATTTTTCATATAATGGTTTATTTTATTGATGCTGTTTGAGTTATCAAATGTATGGTTTTCGGATGGATTTAAGATATTTGTAAAATCAAAAGGATATTTTTCTTCCTTTCTGGTAATGCAAAGTAAACATCCATTTTAGTCCACACCTTGAATTCAATTCATATAATTCTGGCAATCTACATGGCACTGGTCACGGCCATTGGGATTTATGCCTATTTTACCATTAAAACTGCTGCCGATTACTACATTTCAGGTCGTCGCGGAAACCGGTGGCAAATTACAGGAAGTCTGTTTGCAACCATTATGGGGGGCTCAGCCATTATGGGAACCCTCGAGTTGAGCCAGCGCGCTGGTTGGGCAGCCGTCTGGTTTTTGTTCAGTGCAGCAGTCGGACTTTTGGTATTATCAGCCATCAGTACTAGGGTAAGTAAGCACGGACACTTTACACTGCCCGAGTTGTTGCTACGCTATTATGGTAAACCTGCCGAGAAGGCTGCTTCGCTGCTTATACCCATCGCCTGGACCGGAATAGTGGCTGCGCAGATTATTGCCGGGGCCAAAATATTGGGTAGTTTGGCCAGTGCCTCATACGAGACCGGAGCGGTTGTGAGCGCTGCTGTATTTGTGCTCTATACAATGGCCGGCGGACAAAAGAGTATTCTTAAAACCGATTTATTACAAGCGTTTATCCTTGTTAGCGGGATAACCATGTTGGTTGTTTTGACCTACCTAAATAAAAGCCCAATCGATATCCATTTACTGCCTATGAGCAGTATGGTGCCAAAAGGTATTTTCAATGAAGCCTTTTCAGCAGTCGATTTGCTGATGCTGTTGGTAACCTACTCGGTTACATTTGTGGTAGGCCCCGATATTTATGGGCGGATTTTTTCTTCACGTTCATCCAGTGTCGCCAGAAGTAGTATAGTCATCACTGCCCTACTTATAATTCCGACAGCCGTAGCCTTAACCTATCTGGGTATTTCGGTGGCTCAACCGTCGTCGGGTTACGATGGTTTTTTTCTGCCGGGAGGTGAATTTCTACCACCGTGGGGAATCGGACTGATTACTGCAGCCCTTTTGGCCGCAGTAATGTCATCGGCCGATACTACCCTACTCTCCTCCTCTACCATATTGGCCAAGCTTATGGGAGAAGATCTCACACAGCGCAAATCGCTGCGGTTAACGCGACTTTTCATAGTTGGAATGGGGGCTGCAGGATTGGTTATAGCCTTGAAGGTAACCTCTGTTCTTCAGTCGCTGCTCATGGGTCTTTCATTTTTCAGTGGAGCCTTTACCCTGCCAATTCTGGCAGGATTGGCCGGATGGAGGGTAAATCAAAAATTTGTTCTGATGGCTATGTTCTCGGGTGGAAGTTTGGCACTGGCAGGTAAGATACTCACCGATTCTTATGGCATCCAATGGGGATTTATGCTTACTCTGGCTGGATTTGCCATTAACTTCCTCCTATTAAAAATCCCTGAAAGAAAACCCAAAATCCGCGCTTAACGAGCAGCCAATCCGATTTATTCGGAATAGATCATCTTGCGTGTCATACCTCCATCTACGATGAAGTTTTGCCCGGTGATAAAGCTGTTCAGTGGATCGGCAAGAAACAAAACCATAGAGGCTATATCGCTCGCATGTCCTACTCTTCCAGAGGGGTGTTGCAGGTGGTCTGTTTCAGAGAGCGACAACTGCTGCGACTCCGCTGTTTTGCGTAAGGCCGAAACATCGATCCACCCCGGACTGATGGCATTAACCCGAATTTCAGGGCCCAGACTTATGGCCAAGGCGTGAGTAAGCGAAACAACGCCCCCTTTCGAGGCAGAGTATGCCTCGGTGTTGGGTTCAGATTGGAAAGCACGGGTAGAAGCTATGTTTACAATCGATCCACGGTTGTTGCGCAAAAAAGTCTCACAATATTTTGAACAAATGAAAATCCCTGTGAGATTGATGTCGATAACCCGCCGAAACTCCTCCACCGAAAGATGCCCGATGGGTTTGTTGGCATGGATGGCTGCATTGTTCACCAATAAATGCAACCTGCTGAAAAATTCAGGAGATTTCGCAATTGCCTCACTTACCTGATGTTCGTCGGCAATATCGCAACAGACATATTGCCAGTTGGGCTGACCGGAGTGGCGTTGTACCTCTTCTTGCAAAGCCTCATTGTCGGTATCCAACACCATAACGCTCCAACCGATTAACAGCAGTGCATCGGATATTGCACGACCAATTCCTTGGGCTCCGCCTGTTATGATAGCATTGGATTTGTTTTGCATGCGTTACAATATTGAAGCTTTCCTCGTTCCGTTCCGACTATACCAGCTCGTTGAATTTCCGGGGAATGGTGGCCGAAAAATGGAGTTCGCGCTGGTTTACCGGATGCTGAAAAGCAAGGACACCTGCATGGAGCGCCAGTCTTCCAATCGGATTCAACACCGATCCATACTTTCGGTCGCCCACTATTGGATGCCCAATATCCTGAAGGTGAACCCTGATTTGGTTTTTACGCCCTGTTCTTAGGTTAAGTTTTAACAAAGAAAAACTTCCTGTTGTCTTTATCATTTCATAATGGGTGGTAGCATATTTCCCGTCATCGCCCGAAAGGCTGCTGTAAACCTTGTGGTCGCCAGCTTCGCGCAGATAGCTTGAGATCTCCCCAACAGGAGGCTCTGGCACCCCCTCAATTACGGCGAAATAGGTCCTTTCGCGCACCATTGCATTCCAGTTATCCTGCAATATGTTCTGTACCTGTGGACTCTTGGCAAAAACCAATAAACCAGAAGTTTCACGGTCGAGCCGATGTACCACAAAGATCTTTCCTTTGGGATTCTTGGTTTTTACATGGTCGTACAAAATGGTATAGGCTGTATGTTTTTCTTTGTTGTCGGTTGCAACCGAGAGGGTGCCAGCATGCTTATTAACGACAATTATATCGCTGTCTTCGTAAACAATAGAGATACCACGGTAGGTTTTCTGCTTTGCGATTTTATTGCGACTCAACTGCACTTTCTGTCCCGGATTTACCGTAAAATTGTACTTTGTTACGGGGTCTCCATCAACCAATACCTGACCATCTTTGAGCAGGGTTTTTATGTTATCGCGATTTTTATGCGGCATGGCCGCTTGTAAAAAGAGCATTAATTCTACCGATTCCACTACATGAAAGGTGGGAGTGCTGGGAGTGCCTCTTCTTCGGCTGGAGGATTTTTGTTGTGCCATTTCCTGATATTGGGCAGCAAATTGTTTTAAAAAAAGGAGTGATAGCTGCGCTCATTCCGGGGCGCAAGTTACAAAATCTTTATGAGCAGAAAGGTTCCCGGTTTCGACTGTTTGAATACCCGATCCTTTCCACGGAATTACATCGAGTCTACCCCTGAGATGTCGAGTACCACAATTTCAGACCGGCTATTGGTTCTAAAGGGTGGCCCCCAGGTGCCAAATCCGGAAGAGACAAAAAAGTGGGTTTCCCCCAGCTTTCCGTATCCACTGCTAATGGTAAAAATGGCACTGGTAATATAGTTCAACGGCCACATTTGTCCGTGATGGGTATGGCCCGAAACCTGCAAGTCGACACCCGAACCCACCACATCATTTAGGTTATACGGCTGATGGTCGAGCAATAACACCAACCCGTTGGTATCGGAGTTGGTAATGAGCTCCCCGATTGGTTTGCGGCGGATTCGGTTCATCTGCTCATTGGTTATGTCTTCACGCCCAACTATGGTAACTCCATTTTTGAGGTGAACCACCGAATCGCGCAAAACTGTAATCCTGTGCTGCTCGAGGTATTCCTGAGCAGCCTCGGCATTGCCATAAAATTCGTGATTACCCAGCACGGCAAAGGAGCCGTATTTAGGCGTAAAATTTTTTAGCAAATCACCCAGATTGTTCTCAATTACCGGTCCCAAATCTTCATCGAATACATCGCCAGCCAGCAACAAAACATCAGGTTTTTGCTTGTTTACGAGCTCTACCAAACGCTCGAGCCGACCATTGGAGATCATCATTCCTAAATGGAGATCGGATACCAGAACCGCGCGCAATGGGCCTCCGATAAGTGATTTCTCAACAACAATTTGCTGAAACCTTACCACCGGCGATTTGGCAAAATAGTATCCAAAAGAAAGGATAATGGCAGTAAGGGCATACAAGGTAACTACGGCTACCCTTCCCTTATCGCTGTTCCATCCAAATCGGATGTTTTCGGCAACAGGCACCAAGGAAACTATGCCTCTGAGAATATCGGCCAGCAAGAACAGTAAGGTAAGGTAGAGCATTGCACCCATCCAGTAGGAACCCAGATGCACGAAGGGGTGTGCAAATTCCATATAACCCATCCGCTCGGTGATACGACCAATCATATACGAAAGCGCCAAAAGCCAGAAAAGGCCAGCAGCAAAAGGATAGGCCAGATTTCCGGTGGGAAAAACAGTCCGAGTCCGGGAATAAATATAGGCGTTCACCAAAAGATTAACGATTAAAACTATTGCAAAAAACACCATAAATGCACCTTTCTCTTTCATACTAAACCAAAAACCATCAACAACGAATAAATTTTGGCCTTAAGAACAGCAACGGCAAAGAAAAGTTCGCACCCGATAAGGTTTTCCTTTCGGTAATTGGCAGAATTTTCAGGCTGTAGATCGTTATCGTATGGGCAGAACTTTTTCTGTTTCAGATTGGCCCGGCAGTGAAACAACGATAGAATTGCCGGTAAGCATAATGGTCCGCCAATTATTTGGGTCGATGGCGAAGGCAGCAGATTGTACCTGGGTGAAACCATTGGCAACATGGAAGTCGTGAACCCGGTTAATGTGCTGATGTCCGGCCAGCACCAACTTCACCGACGGATAGGCCCTTAAAAGTGTATATACTTCAGCGGCATCACTCTTGCTCTCAGATTCAACATCCATAGGAATATGCATAACTACAATCACAACATCATCAGGATTAGACTGTAGTTGATGCTCAAGCCATTTCAGTTGTGGTTTATCGACATAGGGTAAGACTACGCCATCGGGGGCAGTTAAGCTGTTGAATGCATTGTCGAGATAAAGCATCCGATAATTGGTCTCCCCCACCTGAAAAAGCTTGTGGTAGTATGTACCCCTGCGCATAGCCGGTGCGTTTCGTATAAAAGAAGCCCGTGCCATTCCGGCAACGTGCTGGGAAGAGGTGCGTCCATTGCCCGACCAGCCGTAGGATACGATATCATGGTTTCCCAGAACATAGAATATAGTAGCGGGAAATTCCTCAATAAGGTCGATAAATTGTTCTATCTGATCGGCGACCATCTCCCCTGTTGGCAACATACCATCGTAAAAATCGATAAGGTCGCCATTCACCACAATAAGGTCGGCTTGCGTTTTGGCAGGTATCGTTTGCATAAAACGGCGAAATGGGATCACCCCGTCGGCATAGACCTTACGGTTGGCCGCCAGTTCCGGATGAAACTGATCGATGTTGAATATCAGATGTAGATCGGACAGATGCAGCAACCGCAGGGTATCTTTCTGAGCAAAGCTGGTAATCGGCCAGAAGCAAAGTAGCAGCATCCAGACCAGAATCTTTTGAACTTTCATTGAAATAAGAATTTAACCGATGAATCACTAAAGTTCTTTAAGTTTGTAACGCAAAGTGTGGCGACCACTCAACAAGGTTAGGTCCTGGGTTGAGGTTGAACCCTTTACTTTTTTACCGTTGAAATAATAATCGTCCAGATGGGGAACAGCCATTAATGCTTCGGTTCCGGGCGGCAGTTCCACCTCTAGGTGTAGCCAACTCCCTTCCCGCTTCCAGTCGACAATTACCTTACCATAAGGCGTTTTACGCCAGCTACTTATCCAGTCGAGACCATCGGGGACCTGTGGGGCGATACGAATTTTTCGCAAGGCAGGCTGGTGGTCTAAAGAAGTTACACCCGCCAGTGCTTCGTAAAACCACGACCCTATCCCGTTGTAACAATTGTGAATATGACTCCGCGCTCCATCCCAGTGTTCCCATGTGGTGGTGGCGCCATTGTCGAGCATATAGAGATACCCCGGATAAGAACGCTTTTTCAACATTTCGTAAAAGAGATCTACCGATTGTTGCTGGGTAAGCCATTCAGTAAGTACAGGAATACCAACCAGTCCGCAGGCAAAATGTCCCTGTCGATCTACCCGGATTTCAAGCTCGAGGGTTCTAGCTACTAGGCCGGTTAGGGAGTCGGGAACAAGGCCTGTAAGCAGCGGATAACTCAAATCGATCTGGGTTGAAGTGCCATAACCCCCTATTTCATCAAAAAACTCATTATGTATTCTTGATTTGAGTTCCTCTGCAGCATTTGCAAAATTTTGGACATCTTCTGGATGGTTCAATAATCTTGCAATTTCAGACATGGTGTCGAAACATACGGCTACAAAGCAGTTGTTTACCAGATCCACAGATATTGGATTGCTCTGGTCGACACCTGAGGGGGCTGCCCAATCACCAAGATACCATGCCCTATAGTCGGTATCAGGCCATCTTTTAAGCAGTCCGTCTATCCTGTGTTGTTCCACATACATGAGCCACTGTTTCATAGCATTGTAGTGGCGTGCCAAAATTTCGGTATCGCCATACTGCAGGTAGGTATTGAATGAGCCAGTAATTAAAAAACCGGTCCAGTAAGGTCCACCTCCTGCAGGATATGGATTGGGAGCAGTGTGGGGCATTCCTCCATCGTTGCGCATCGCATCTTCCCAAGCCTGCATCCAGTTGCGGTAGAGGGGAGCCATCCCAAACATGATTTGAGCGGTTTTGGTAGATGCGTTGCCATCGCCTCCATAGCCCAATCTTTCAATTTGAGGACAGTCGACAATGTATCCACCCAGGCTCAGGCACTTGAGTGTATATTGCAACATGTTGTGTATCTGGTTTACATCGGAATCAGATGATACAAATCCTGATGTTACTTCAAAATCCTGATGGATTAAATACCCTCTGATTTGTGCCGGTTGGGGAGCCGAAAGCTTTCCGGATATTCTCAGGAAACGGAATCCATGGTGATTAAATCGGTTGACAAATTGATTTTGGCCATTGCCCGAGCCATAATAAAGGTCATAATAGTTTCGATCGTTGAATTCGCCATTTGCCTTTAGGTGATCAGCATATTCTATGCGAATCGCTTCTCCCTGCTCTACATACCCGAAATCAATCTCCACCCAGCCCGTAAGGTTGGTCCCCATATCAACCAACCACACCCCATCGGCCAAGGCATCCACTTGTTGGGCATACAGGGTGTCTGCTATCACGTTGAGCTCAGTCATTTGAGGCGTTGCCAGGCGGTATGGGAGCGATACTTCCACTGCCGGATTCCAGCCATTCAATTCCGATAGCGCAAAATCGAAATCGAATGGCTGCATTGCTCCATCAACCATTTCACCCCCAAACTGGTTGGGTCTCCAGTTACCATGACGGCGGTAGCTGCTCTTCCGGGTTTTCCAATCACTGCTGGTTGCTGCAATAAGTTGTCGGTTTAAGCCGTCAACAATTTCCAATTGAGCTCTTACCAGCGGTCCATTGTGATCAACACCGGGTAAACCATAGGTGTACCAGCCGCTGCCCAGCCATATCATGAGGGTATTTTCTCCGGGCTGGGTATACGCACCCAAATCGTAGGTATTAATAAGCGACCGGCGGGAGAATTCAGACACAGCAGGCGTTAGCACACCAGTCCCTACCTTTGCGCCATTCACGAACACTTCGTGGTACCCAAGGGAGTTTACATGCAGCAATTGCCTGCCTAGCGTGTCTGGAAGATAGAATGCAGTATACATTTGCGGCGCATCGTTATAGTCACCTTCCTCTCCGAAACCGATATAGGCTGCCTGCCAATTGTTGGCATCAAGCAATCCAATTCCTGCCTCTGCCATATCACTCCATGGCGATGGCGTACCCTGTGCATCCCAAATGCGCACCTTCCAGTAGAAAAGAGTACCCTGCAAGAGAGGCTTTCCCTCATAGGCTACAAGCAGCTGGTCGACCGATTCCACCCTGCCCGAATTCCATAAATCGCTGTTTGCTTCTGTCAGCAAATCAGGTTGTGAAGCCACAAGTATTTGAAAGGCAGATTGATGGTTGCCTAGCGATGTTTGGGTTAGTTTCCAGCTAAATCGCGGAATCAACGCATCGATGGCAAGAGGATTTTTTAGATTTTCCGTCTGTAAGTCATACAGATTTACCGTAGCAAAAGGCTTACATCCGCAGAAAATTGCGAGAAGCAGCGTCAGCCAAAGCCCATGGATGCACAGTCTTGATAAACCTTTTACACCTAAAGTCGAGAGTTTCATGGAAGTCAATGTTTGAATAAACGGCGTTTTCTGTGTCTCCAATACCGACCTTACACCACCTGCATATTTTCGGGTTGTACCAGCGGCAAACCTTTGTAGCGCAACAAAAGGTTGGCTACCGCAAGGGTATCTTTCTCGCAGTAGCGGATAATCCGGTCGATGTCGTTCTCTTCGTAATATACGCGGGCAACCTGACTGCCATCGATGTCATCTTTGGGCGTTGGTATTTCTAACAGCTGGCAGAGCAGCGAAAGGGAGGTATAATGTTTATAATCGCCAAATTTCCAAAGCTGCAGGGTGTCGAGCAGGGTCTCCTTGGTTTCCCATGGTTTGGCTCCTGCAATGTTGAATACTGCAGGCAAATTAAGTCGATGAACCAGCATCCTTCTGGCTATCCATGGAAAATCAAATTCCTGTCCGTTGTGGGCACACAGACGACGTTTGCCTTTAGCGGCAAAACGATGCAATGCATCAGCGAACGACTGCAACAGCTGCTTTTCGTCTTCATCATAAAATGATTTTACCCGGTAACACCATTCATTGTCAGATCGATAGAGGTACCCTGCCGAAATAACGATAATTCTGCCAAATTCAGCATATATACCGGCACGACCATAAAGATCGGCGGCTGTTTCGACTTCGGTAACCTGATGCCGTATTTTTTCGGCCCAAAGCTTTTGCCACGAGGGAGAAAGGTCGTTGAATGACGGAACTAGAGGTACTGTTTCTATGTCCAGAAAAAGGACCTCCTCTATGTTGAGTTGATCAAGCATTTGAAGGGTTATTTTTTCGCAGAATCTCCTTGATATAGTTGGTTATGATTTCGATAGCCTTGCGGTTCAATCCTCCTTGAGGAACTATAATATCTGCAAAGTTCTTGGTTGGTTCAATAAACTGCAAATGGCTGGGGCGCACAGTTTTTTCGTAACGGTCGAGCACCTGCTGAACATCCCGTCCACGCTCCTGCATGTCGCGTCTTATTACCCTTGTGAGTCGCAGATCGGAGTCGCAATCCACATAAACCTTTACATCCATTAAGCTGCGCAATTTTTCATCAGAGAGGCACAATATACCTTCAATAATCAACACCTGACGGGGTTCAATTACAACGGTTTCGGCCTGTCGGGTGCACGTAATGAAGGAGTAAGTAGGCTGTTTGATGGGGATGCCCGACCGAAGGGCTTCAACATGCTGTACCATAAGCGAAAACTCAATGGCGTCAGGTCGGTCGAAGTTCTTTTTCCGACGCTCCTCCAGCGATAAATCACTGTTGTCAAAATAGTAGGCATCCTGAGTTAGAATGGCGACTTCAGCATCAGTAAAGGAGCGTGCAATTTTCTCAACAACGGTAGTCTTTCCCGAACCGGTTCCTCCGGCAATGCCTATTACCAGCATATCCATGAAAAAAAATTTAAGTTTACAATGACCCTGAAAATTGTCCCGACAATCGATTAAAGTGCAAATCAAGCTATCCCATCCAACGCTAACGCATCCATCGTCTGAAGGTTAATCCAGCGAGCCTCAGTAGCTTGGTTTAGGCTGTTCTACTAATTTTGCACAACTGCAAGGCCGACTGCTAAAATAGTCTTATTTTCGCCAATAATTTTGGTTTGAATAAATCTCTATTACAAATCTATGATCAACCACGTAGTACTCTTTAAATTAAAGGAATTTTCGACCGACGAACGTATCTCGGTAACCCGCGAAATCAAGGAACTGCTCGAAAGCCTCAAAAATGAGATTCCGGAACTGGTGCACATCGAGGCAGGCATCAATTATGAGCTACCCTCGAAAAGTTACGATATTGCTTTGATATCGCATTTCAGATCAATAGCAGATCTGGATCTCTACAGGATTCATCCGGCCCATGTTAAAGTGGCTCAGAGGATAGGACAGTTGGCTGAGACTCGGGCTGCCGTTGATTATGAATTTTAATTCTGATATGAGCGAACTCTATCCTTTAAAATTCACACCGATATACCAGGATCGCATCTGGGGCGGCAATCGATTGCACAGTTTGCTGAACAAGGCTGCCTGTGAAAAGGGCCGATGTGGCGAAAGCTGGGAACTATCGGGGGTTGATGGGCATGTATCGGTAGTAGCCAATGGTTTTCTAAAAGGAAACGACTTGCAGGAGCTGGTGGAGATTTACATGGGCGATTTGGTGGGCGATGCTGTCTACGAAACGTATGGCAACGAATTCCCCCTGCTCATTAAGTTCATCGACGCTATGGATGACCTTTCCATACAGGTGCATCCTGGAGATGAATTGGCAGCAAAAAGACACAATGCCTATGGTAAAACCGAAATGTGGTATGTTTTGCATGCCGACGAGGGAGCCCATCTGACGGCAGGGTTTAATCAGGCCATAGATCAAAGCAAATACCTTGAGCATCTTGAAAATGGAAAGCTTACCGAACTCCTCCGCTTCGAAGAGGTGCATGCAGGAGATGTATTTTTCATACCAGCTGGAAGGGTTCACGCCATTGGCAAGGGAATTATCGTAGTCGAAATACAGCAAACTTCCGACATTACCTACCGAATTTACGATTACGACCGGGTTGATGCAGAGGGCAACCAAAGGGAACTTCATACCGATCTGGCCCTTGACGCCATCGACTTCTCATTTGCAGCTGGCTATAAAAGCAACTACAATGCGACGGTCAATCAACCAACTGAAATCGTTCGCAGTCCCTATTTTACAGCCAACATTCTGCAGTTCAACCAAGCGCTTGACAGAGATCTGGCCAAGATCGACTCATTTGTTATTTACATTTCCACCGATGGATCTTTAATGCTGGAATGGGGGGGAAACAAAATGGGAATCAACAAAGGGGATACCGTGCTGATTCCCGCAAGCATCAGCGAATACCGGTTGGTTCCGGTTGGCGGCCAGGCACGTCTGCTCGAAGTCTATATTCCCTAATGGTATGCAGTCCCCCAAAATGATTATTTTTGCCCAATGGAAGTAAAGCAAGCCAAATTTGTTGTCAGCAACTCTAGTGTGGCCAAATGCCCAAAGCCCGACAGACCTGAATATGCTTTTATTGGCCGTTCGAATGTTGGCAAGAGTTCGCTCATCAACATGCTGGTCAACAGCAAATCGATGGCTAAAACATCCACAAGACCTGGCAAAACACAGCTAATCAACCATTTTCTTATCAACGAAAGCTGGTACTTGGTCGATCTACCTGGTTATGGATTTGCCAAAGCCCCTAAACAAGAACGAACCAAGTGGGAAAAATTCATCAGGGAGTACATTCTGAAAAGAGAGAATCTATTTTGTCTCTTTGTATTGATCGACATTCGCCACGAACCACAGGCGGTTGATCTGGAGTTTATCGATTGGCTTGGATTGAGTGAGATTCCCTTCGCTGTAGTTTTTACCAAAAGCGATAAGCTGAAGCCCGAAGAGATTCAGGTGCACGTCGATCGTTACCACGCCACGCTGCTGGAAAGCTGGGTTTCTTTACCCGATTCATTTGTAACTTCGGCGGAGAAATTTTTGGGACGCACTGAAATCTTGCACTTTATTGACCGGTTGAATTCCGAAAACAATTGAAGTATGACCTCCTCCAATCCCCGACAAATATTCACACAATCCTCTAAAAGGTCTATTAATTTATACTTTTGCATCATAAACAGATCATTATAACTCAACCAAAATCACATGGGATCCAAAAATCACCCTTTAAAAATCTTTTCCTGCCGGAAAACCTCCTACCTAGCCGAAAAAATTTGTGAAAGTTTGGGACTCCAACTGGGGCAGACCTCCTGTCCCATTTTCTCCGACGGTGAATTTGAACCCTGTTACGAAGAGACCATCCGTGGATCGCATGTATTTATCGTGCAATCTACCCCGCCGCCGGCCGACAATATGATGGAACTGCTGCTTATGATCGATGCAGCCAAACGGGCCAGTGCATATAAGGTGATTGCCGTTGTTCCCTATTTCGGTTATGCCCGGCAGGATCGCAAGGATAAGCCCCGTGTATCGATCGGTGCAAAATTAATGGCCGACCTTTTATCGGCAGCCGGAGTAGATAGGGTTATTACTATGGATCTGCATGCCGACCAAATTCAAGGCTTCTTTAATGTTCCGGTCGATCACCTTTTTGCATCGGCTATGTTTATCCCTTTCATACGAACCCTTGGTCTTAACGACATTACCATTGCATCGCCCGACGTTGGCGGAACCAAAAGAGCCAATACCTATGCTAAGCTGCTCGAAACCGATATGGTTATCTGTCATAAATCGAGGGCCAAGGCCAATATGATTGATAAGATGACCCTAATCGGCGAAGTAACCGGCAAAGACGTAATTATTGTCGATGATATGATCGACACTGCCGGCACGATCAAAAAGGCTGCACAGCTTATGATGGACAAGGGCGCCAACAGTGTTAGGGCATTTGCAGCCCATGGTGTTTTGTCGGGGCCTGCCATAGAAAACATCGAAACATCGGTTCTCGAAGAGGTTTACTTTACCGATTCACTTCCGCGGCAAAATACCTCATCGAAGATCAAATACATAAGCGTTGCCGACGCATTCGCAGAGGCCATTGCCCGCGTTTATAAAAATCAGTCGATAAGTTCATTATATTTCAGATAATTCCTATTTTTGCACCGCCTTATTCAAACGGCTCATGATGTTATGCATGCTGTTTGCCCTTTCTCAGAAAAGGGAGGACTGAGTACCATAATTAACAATTAATTTTTTGAAATGAAATTATTAGACATTAAAGGTGAACTCCGGTCGGCTACCGGGAAAAAAGATTCCAAAAAACTGCGTGAACAGGCGTTGGTGCCTTGTGTAATGTATGGCCCGGAAGGGAACCTACATTTTCACGTGCCATTCAGCGATTTCCGCAGTGTTGTATACACCCCTGATGTATTTTTGCTTAACATCGAAATCGATGGCAAAAGTTACCAGGCAGTTTTGCAGGATGCACAGTGGCATCCAGTAGATGAGCAGCTTCTGCACGCCGACTTTCTTCAGGTGGCCGACAACAAACCGGTTAAGGTTAGTCTTCCGGTGGATGTTATTGGAACCGCCAAAGGGATCAAACTCGGGGGTAAGCTAAAAGTGAACCTCCGCAAGCTGCGTGTAAAGGGCAGTGTAAACAAACTACCCGATTCTATTAAGGTTGATGTAACCAACCTCGGTCTGAGTCAGAGTATCAAAGTGGGCGACCTTCAGTTGGAAGGCCTTCACTTGCTCAACAACAAATCGGATGTTATTGCCACCGTTGTGATAACCCGTGCTGCACGTGCGGCCATGATGTCGTCGGAGAAAGGTAAAAAATAGACCCTAAATTTTTCGAATTGAAATATCTGATTGTCGGACTCGGCAACATCGGAAAAGAATACGAAAATACCCGCCATAACATTGGCTTTACAATATTGGACGCCCTTGCAGGTGCGTCCAATATTGTTTTTACCGATGCCCGTTACGGATTTTTTGCCGAAGTAAAACACAAAGCCAGAACCTACCTGCTTGTCAAACCCACCACCTATATGAACCTTAGTGGCAGGGCTGTAAATTATTGGTTAAATAAGGAGTCGATTCCCATTGAAAATCTGCTGGTTGTGTCAGACGATCTTGCATTGCCTCTGGGCACTATCCGGATAAAATCAAAAGGCAGCGATGGTGGCCACAATGGACTGCGCAACATCAACGATGTTTTGGGCCGAAACGACTATGCCCGATTGAGGTTTGGCATTGGCGACAATTTCCATTTAGGAAAACAGGTCGACTATGTACTCGGAACCTGGAGCCGGGAAGAGGAGAAAGCGCTTCCCCTTTTGATTGAGCACTGCAAAGATGCCATCCTAAATTTTGGTACCTTAGGTCTGGAAAGGACCATGAACCATTTCAATAAAAAGATTGAACCCTAGTTTTTAACCATTCGTCAATCTTCATAATGGGCGAAAACATCAGAATAGACAAATGGCTTTGGACCGTAAGGTTGTTTAAAACCCGAAGTTTGGCAACCGAGGCGTGTGCCAAAGGTCAGGTATTGGCCGCAGGTCTACCGGTTAAAGCCTCCAAAATGGTGAAGGCAGGTGATGTAATCAAAGTGCGCAGGCCCCCTATTTACCGAAGCTATCAGATTATTACTGTAATCACCCGCAGGGTTTCAGCGCCAGAAGTGGCTTTGTACATGACGGAGGTTACCCCTCAAAGTGAACTTGATTTACTCGCCATGCAAAAGGATATGATTTGGATTACACGCGACCGGGGTGCCGGGCGACCAACCAAAAAGGAGCGTCGCGATCTCGACGATTATTTTCAGGGCGATTAATTGTCAATATGGAGATAGCACAAGAGAAAAGAAAAAGCAACATTGTAGAGTACCTCCTCTACATGTTCCAGGTTGAAGATACCATTAGGGCTTTCAAATTCAATCTGCATCAAATCGAAACCCATTTAATTGACCCCCTTAAAAAGACAAAGGATATAAGGAAGGAGACCTTTAACTGGTACAGCAATTTACTGCTCATGATGGAGAAAGAGCAGGTGCATTCGACCGGACATGTACAATTTTTGCGCAATATGATCAACGATCTCAATGCGTTTCATCTTACCATACTCAGCCACGAAATCGAACCAAACTACCTGCATGCGTTCCGGCAGGCATCCATAGTGCTTAATGATTTGCGCACAAAATCGCCCATGCAGCTGCATGATGTCGAATTGGGCCTCAATGCTCTGTACGGTTATATGTTGCTTAAACTGAAGAAAGTGGAAGTTTCGGACGAAACAACCGTGGCCATAAAAACCATCAGCCAGTGGATGGGGACCCTCGCCTCGCTATACCTGCAGTTCGAGCGTGGCAATCTCGAGCTCTAACTCCATTATTTTGGGAAAGCGATTTGCATGTATTGAATCCAATTCAATCCTACACATTGCCCTTCTCCCAAAAAGACCTATTCTGCTGCGTGCAATGGCCCTGTAAATAGAATCGGTAAATTTGACCGGAAGAATTGCAAAGATGCTGAGTAAATTAAACGGAAATCGGAGCATCAAAGCAATGGAAAATGCTGCTGCCGACCTTATTAATAACCCATCTTTGGACCACAACATAACGGTATCCTCCCCCTTCGGAATTTCAAGTTTCTGGGATAAAAACTTCCCCTCGGCCGTTTGCATGGCCACAAACCGAATCTGTTGGTATCGGTCGAAACGCAGAATAAAATCGACCGTTCCATTGCAAAGATTGCAATAACCATCGAAGATGAGTATCGGTGATTGCGGAGCAGACAGCTTTTTTGAGGTCGGAATTGTCATACAATGGAGGTAATGATCGCACTAATGTTTCATAATGCGGTCGAGATCGCGGCCTGCATCCCGCTCTTTGATAGAATCGCGCTTGTCGTAGATTTTCTTCCCCCGGCACAAACCGAGTTCTATTTTGGCGAGACCTTTGCCGTTGACAAAAAGTTTAAGGGGTATAATGGTAAGGCCCGATTCCTTTACCTTCTTATGCCAGCGCTGAAGTTCACGCCGCTGCAAAAGAAGTTTTCGATCGCGTTTGGCTATATGGTTGTTGTGTGTACCCAGTTCATATTCAGCAATGTGAAGGTTGCGCACATACATCTCATTGCCTACAAACTGTCCATAGGAGTCGGTTAGATTAACCTTCCCTCCCCGAATGGATTTAATCTCGGTGCCTACCAATTGAATTCCTGCAATGAGGGTATCCAGAATTTCGTATTCAAAAAAGGCTTTTTTGTTCTTAACCGATATATTTGAAGCAGTATGCACCATCTGGAAACTCACTTTTGTGCAAAAATAACCATATTTATGGATTGAATGTTGTCAGGCAACCATTCAGTTACCGTATTGACCAGACTGCCATCATGGAAGAGCATTTAAATCGAAAAAGCACCCTCAAAGAGATTGCCCTGCTATTCTTCAAACTTGGGGCTCTATCCTTTGGTGGCCCTGCCGTTCACATTGCGATGATGGAGGAGGAAGTCGTGAGAAAACGCAAGTGGATGAGCCATGAACATTTTCTCGATCTGGTTGGTGCCACCAATCTTATACCCGGCCCAAACAGCACCGAAATGACCATGCATTGCGGAAATGAACGCGCTGGTTGGCGCGGATTGGTGGTTGCAGGTAGTGCCTTTATATTTCCGGCAGTAGTTATCACCCTAGTGTTTGCCTGGCTCTATCAGCAATACGGTCAGCTGCCACAGGTCGAACCCTTTATTTATGGCATTAAGCCCGCAGTTATATCGCTCATTGTTGCTGCGGTATATACTTTGGGAAAAAAAGCAGTCAAAAACTTTGAACTTGCCTTGCTGGGGGGCGGAACACTCGCAGCGTCTCTAATGGGTATGAACGAAATATCAGCTCTGTTTGCCTGCGGCGGTATAGGCGTGTTGCTGCATTTGTTGAAAAAACTGAAAGCCTCCAATTTGATGCTCTCCTTTGCTGCTGTTCCTCTGTTGCTTACACCTTCTATTACGTTGACGAAAATATTTCTCACTTTTCTGAAGGTGGGGGCACTACTGTATGGCAGCGGTTATGTATTGTTTGCATTTCTCGATGCAGAGCTTGTGGCAACAGGACTGTTGAGTCGGCAACAACTAATTGATGCCATTGCGGTTGGCCAGTTTACCCCCGGACCGGTATCCTCTACTGCAACATTTGTAGGATATCAGCTTGGTGGTTTTTCAGGCGCCTTACTGGCTACTCTGGGAATATTTTTGCCCTCGTTTCTTCTGGTGGCCCTGCTAAATCCTCTGATTCCGGCCATGCGACGATCGACGTTTCTTGGAGCCTTTCTCGATTCGGTGAATGTAGCTTCGGTGGCCGTTATTTTATCGGTCGCAATCTATATGGGAAGGGAGACCTTGAACGATTGGCGCACGATGGTGATAGCAGCCATCTCTGTGGCGATCTTCCTTAAATGGAAGATAAATGCTGTATTGATAATTTTGGGAGGAGCAGGACTCGGGTACTTGCTTACACTTGTTTAGCCATTTTCTCCAAGAAATAAAGGAAATCAACCGTCATTACCGAATAAGAAGGTTTGATTGTTCGAAGCAACTGAATCTACAAAGGTGTATCAGGCTTTTATCTTTTGCTCTTTCACAAAGATGTTCATGTAGGCAATGATAATTCCGGCGGTCATAAACATTATAAGGCTATAGATGGCTGGAGAGATGGTCATGGTTGGATTGTGCAAAAGAGTGGCAGCTATGGCAATGCCCAAAGTGCCGTTTTGTATGCCCGTTTCAATGGATATGGTTATGCTTTGCGACGAGTGGAGATTAAACATCCTGGCCGACACATATCCCAGCACCAGCATGACCACATTAAGCGCAAGCGCCACAGGTCCGGCCTGAGCAAAAAAGCTGAGCATATTTTCACGGTCGTTAAGCACGGTGGCAAGTATGATAACAATCAGCAGCACCCCCGACATAATTTTCACAGGGCGATCCATTTTAGCAGCAAATTGGGGTGTTTTAGACCTAATCAACATCCCAATGGTTACCGGAATTATGGTAATGATTAGAACCTTTACGATCGTGTCGAAAATAGGCAACGGCACATAGTCGCCTGCCTGCAAGAAAAACTTCATCGAAAAGTTAACGATGATGGGAATGGTGATAACAACAATTATACTCGAAATGGCTGTGAGCGTAATAGAGAGTGCGGTATCGCCCTTCGAAATATGGCTGATCAGGTTAGAGGTAGGCCCTCCAGGTGAGGCGGCGAGAATCATAATACCCACTGCCAGTTCGGGGGTACGCATTGGCATCAGCAGAAGCAGCGCAAAACCCACTATCGGAAGCAGAACAATCTGGTTAAACAAGCCAAGGGTTGCGGCTTTGGGGTATTTAACCACCCGTTTAAAGTCGGCTGGTACCAGCGAAAGACCCATGCCCAGCATAATGATTCCTAACGATAAGGGTAAAAAGAGATCGGTGAGTATGGTTGCCTCCATAAAACTTTGTATAAATGATCGAGATTAGATTGAATTATATATAAGCGCCCAAAATTATAAAAAACTGTTTTTTTGGGGCTTAGATAGATGGATATTGCGGTATTTTATATTTAAGGTGGGTTACAATATTTGCTTAAGAACCTAATTGCAAACCCATTATCCAGTTACGACTAATTAACCCAAATATTTTAAAACTCAATTCTTCCCTATGCCGGGGAATGAGCTTCTGGTCGAAAATTTTGCGATAATTTTTGTACTTTCGGAGTATGGGAGCCTGTTGTGGGAAGTTTTCCTGATTTTGGCGGGCGCTCTAATTTTAATCCGACACAAAACTCCGGTGGCATGAAACTTAAAAACAACAAAGTACTCTGTTTTGGAGAGATGTTATGGGACCGCTTTCCCGGTGAAGCCAAGCCCGGAGGTGCTCCGATGAATGTGGCCCTCAATCTGCGTAAAATGGGACTGCAACCCTGGTTTGCGAGTCGCATTGGCGACGATGACGCTGGAGTAGCTCTTCTCAGTTTTGTAAAATCGCAGAAGCTGAGTACCGGACTTATACAGCGTGGAAAAACGCTGCCAACCGGAGAAGTTGAGGTTACCCTTGATGCGCTGGGCAATGCCAGTTACCGCATCGTGGAGCCAGTTGCTTGGGACAACATCGCGTACACGCTCAAATTGTCCCATAGGGCAGAAAAGGCTGGGATACTGGTTTTTGGAAGTTTGGCAGCGCGCAGGCCAATTACCTTTCAAACACTACTGCGTGTGCTCAATACCTCTGCTTTCCGCATAATGGATGTAAACCTCCGGCCACCGTTCGATAAAGCACAGCTGGTGCAACAACTTTTGAGCAAAAGTGATTTTGCAAAAGTAAATCTGGAAGAACTCAATACCATTGCAGGCTGGCATAAAATGATCTGGCTGAGCGAAGAGGAAAAATGCCGGCAATTGACTGCACACTATGGTCTGTCAGGCATGTGTCTTACCCGCGGTGATAAGGGAGCAGCCCTACTTTGGAACGACCAGTGGTTTCAGCACCCGGGCATTCGGGTGGAGGTAGCCGATACAGTAGGTGCTGGCGATGCTTTTCTTGCTGCGCTCATCTATGGCATGGTGATGCACCACACTCCCGAAACGATGTTGCAGCTTGCGTCGACTGCAGGTGCATTTGTCGCCTCTAATAAAGGAGCCACCCCACCATACACCTTAAGCGATTTAGAAGATTTTGCTACGGCAACGAAGAAATAGCTTGTGTGCATGAAGCGGTTTTGCAACGACGCTCAATGGCAATATTTGCTACTTTTGTCTTACCTAAAAAGTAGATACTTTGGACAAACAAATCATTCTTGAAGGAATTGATCCGCTTGAGTTTTACGGGGTCAACAACGCCAAATTCGATCATATAAAACGCTTTTTTCCAAAAATTAAGCTTACTGCACGGGGCAATACTTTGTTTATGCAGGGCGAAGAGCGGGAGTTGATGGAGTTTGAGCAGCGATTTGGCTATATACTCGACTACTATTACCAGTTTAACGTGCTGCCCGATGAGATCATCGCCCAAACGATGTTGAAAAATTTTGAAAGTTTAACCGACAAGGAAGAAGAACCCGATCTACTCGTTTACAGCAACACCGGAAAACCAATTCGCGCTCGCACCCCCAATCAGCGTCGTTTGCTCGAGGAGAGCCGCAACCACGATCTTATTTTTGCCATTGGGCCGGCAGGAACTGGAAAAACCTATACCGCCATCGCACTGGCAGTAAGGGCCCTCAAGAATCGCGAAATCAAACGCATTATACTCAGCAGGCCTGCGGTAGAGGCCGGTGAACGTTTGGGGTTTTTACCTGGCGATTTAAAGGAAAAAATCGATCCCTATCTGCAGCCTCTCTACGACGCATTGCTCGATATGATTCCGGCTCGAAAGCTCGAGGAGTTTTTAAAAGATGGAGTGATCCAGATAGCCCCTCTCGCATTTATGCGTGGCCGCACCCTAAGCAATGCCTATGTAATTCTCGATGAAGCGCAGAATACCACCATTAACCAGCTCAAAATGTTTCTTACCCGTATGGGCCTCAATGCCAAGTTTCTGATTACAGGCGACGTAACCCAGATAGATCTGCCCGATGCCCGGCAATCGGGGCTGTTGCTTGCCCTCAAAATTCTGAATGGAATCGACGATATCAGTGTCTTGAAGTTCGACAATCGCGATATTCTAAGGCATAAACTTGTGCGCGACATTGTTACCGCCTACGACCAGCACGCAACGGAACAACAAGAAAAGCGAATGGAAAGAGAGGCCCTAAAGGGGAACCCCGAGAAGGCACCGAAAAACGCCTAAAATTTCTACCAACTGAAGAATTTTTATCGTTTCTGAACTATATTCGCCTCGGATTACTATTCTTTGTTTACCAACTCAAATTGCGCAGCTATGAATTCTCAGGCGTTAGTAAAAACAGCATTTCAATTTCCAGGGCAGAAAAGTCTTTATCAGGGTAAGGTTCGCGATGTATACAACATCAACGATGAACTGCTGGTAATGGTTGTAAGCGATCGTATTTCTGCGTTCGATGTGGTTCTGCCCAAAGGAATTCCATACAAAGGTCAGGTATTGAACCAGATTGCGGCAAAATTCTTGGATGCCACCGCCGATATTGTTCCTAACTGGAAGCTGGCCACCCCCGATCCCAATGTAACCGTTGGTATTTATTGCGAACCTTTTAAAGTTGAAATGGTAATAAGGGGGTATCTTACTGGGCATGCTTGGAGGGAGTACCGTTCGGGCAAGCGTTCGCTGTGCGGAGTACCCCTACCGGAGGGAATGGTTGAGAATCAAAAGTTCCCTGAACCAATTCTTACCCCAACCACCAAAGCAACCCACGGCCACGACGAGGACATCTCTCGCGAGGAAATCATCTCAAGTGGATTGGTGAGTCAGGCCGATTATGAAAAACTCGAAGATTATACCCGCAAGGTGTTCCAGCGGGGAACCGAAATGGCGGCAGCCAAAGGACTTATTCTCGTTGACACCAAATATGAATTTGGAAAGAGCAACGGCCAGATATACCTCATTGATGAGATTCACACCCCCGATTCTTCGCGGTATTTCTACGCTGCAGGCTACGAGGCAAGGATTGCAAAGGGAGAGCAACAGAAGCAGCTCTCGAAAGAATTTGTTCGGCAGTGGCTAATCGAGAATGGGTTTCAAGGTAAGGAAGGTCAGGAGATTCCATTTATGCCCGACAATTTTGTCGATTCGGTGACCAACCGCTATATCGAACTTTTCGAAAACATAACCGGCGACAGCTTTGTGCGTTCCGATGCCAGCAATCTGCATGCAAGGATTGAAAACAGTGTAGTAGCTTATTTGGGGCAAAGGTAAACCTGCCTTCGGATATTGACTGTTGTCGCTTAATGGCCGAAAGATAATGGCCGTATAGAAAAGTTTTATAAACCATTGAAGCATTAAAACATCGACCATGAAAAAGCAATTCATCCTGCTGGCCACCATCATCCTGATCTCGCTCACTTCATTAGCACAGGACGATTTCACCCTTGTAAAGGTCGGCGACAAGGTTCCTGCATTCAGTTTTGAATCGTCGCCAGGTGTTGCGGCATCGATTAACGATTACCGTGGCAAGGTGGTGGTTATGACTTTTTTTGCCACATGGTGCGGTCCTTGCAGGGCCAAATTGCCCCACATCGAACGCGACATTTATGGGAAATATGCGCAGGGCAATCAGGTAGTATTTTTAACCTTTGGCCGGGAACATGATTGGGATACTGTATTAAAATTTCGTGCCGATCAACAGTTTAAGATGCCCTTTCATGCCGATAGCGAGCGTAAAGTGTTCGCCCTTTTTGCAGCCCAAAACATCCCACGCAATTTTATAGTCGATAAGCAGGGAAATATCGCATATGCATCGGTAGGCTTCAACCAAGAGGATTTTGATAAAATGAAGGCCGAAATTGACAGGCAGGCAGCCCGATAACTCAAATCGGAGTTTTTGCGGTGAGATAATTAACATACAGTGGATCGGGCATCCGACTTCCAACTGCTTGTCGTTAATAACTTTACCACTTCGCTGCCTACCCCATCTTAAATAATGTCTATTTTTGTTATTCAAAATAAAGTGTTTGGCACTTCGTTTGAATAGTGTGTTATCAATCCAGTTAATATCTGTTGTAATATGATGAACCATTTGTTGATGATTCAGGCCGACCTGCCAATGGGCGGCGGTTTACCCACAGGACCTGAACCTACAGGCATCTCCCTTAAATTTATTGATCTGGCCCTAAAAGGTGGATGGATCATGCTCCCCATTATTGCGCTTTCATTTATAGGAGTTTACATATTTATCGACCGCTATCTGGCCATCAGGCGTGCGGGGAAATTCGATACCGGAATGATGGATAAGGTGAAAGCCTACATTACCACCGGTAAAATGGATGCAGCTGTGGCACTTTGTAAAAGCAACGACAATCCGGCTGCGAGGATGATCGAGAAAGGCATAAGCCGCATTGGTCGCCCCCTGAACGATGTAAATGCAGCCATCGAAAACGTGGGAAACCTAGAGATTCAGAAACTCGAAAAAGGACTAGCAGTGCTTGCCTCAGTTGCAGGGGGTGCCCCTATGATTGGTTTCTTGGGTACGGTAATCGGTATGATTCAGGCATTTTATGATATGGCCAACGCAGGCAACAACATCGACGTAACCCTTTTGTCGACTGGTATTTACCAGGCGATGGTTACCACTGTTGCGGGTCTGATTGTTGGTATTATTGCCTATTTTGCCTACAATATTCTGGTTACCAATGTTGAAAAGGTTGTGTATAAGCTTGAGGCTACTACCACCGAATTTATGGATTTGCTGAATGAACCGGCTTAATGGAATGCGACAATGGCGCTAAAAAAGAGAAATAAAATCAATGCTGCCTTCAGCATGTCGTCGATGACCGACATTGTGTTTCTGTTGCTCATCTTTTTTATGGTTACCTCTACTTTGGTGGCTCCCAATGCTCTGAAGCTAATGCTGCCCCAAAGCAACAGCCAGACCGCGGCAAAGGCCATCACTACTATTTCTATTACCAAGGAGTTGCAGTATTATATCAACGACAATGGTGTGGTGAAACGGGTGGCATTCCAGGAGATTGAACCCTATCTGGCTTCTATGTTTGGAGGAGAACCCGAACCTTTTGTATCGTTGCATGCCGAGAAAACGGTGCCCATCGAGGAGGTTGTAAGGGTTATGAACATAGCCCGAAAAAATCAGTTTAAACTTATATTGGCGACAGCGCCCGAAAGGTAATGGCAGAATTTTGGCAGGAACATAAGGATGGTGTAATAGGATCGCTTGCAGTGCATGTGGTTGTATTGCTATTGATGTTCCTGTTTGGATTCTTCACCCCGCTGCCACTGCCTGGAGAAGAGGGCATTTTGGTCAATTTCGGCAACAGTCAGACTGGATTTGGAGCCGAAGAAGCCGCTGCCCGTCAGGTCGAGCCCGAACCTACCAGAATAGAGCCACGAGAGGAGGTTACTCCGGCAACCACTCCTCCTCCCCCGCCGGCTCAAACAACTCCTGCCCGTCAGGAGATTATGACCCAAGATTTTGAGCAAACGGCTGCTATCGAAGAGGCCAATCGCCGTAGGCAACAAGAGGAACAGCTCCGTGAGCAAAGGGAAGATGAGCAGCGCAGGCAGAATGTTGAGCGTGAGCGGCAAAGGCAGATAGAACTCGATCGGCAACGTATTGAAGCCGAAAACCGCCGTAAACAGGAAGAAGAAGCGCGTCGAATCGCCGAAATCGATAGCCGCACACGGGATGCTTTCGGCCGCACCAATACAGGTTCTAGCACCGGCAGTGGAACAGCCCAAAGTCAGGGGGCAACTTTCCCCGGAGGAAACCAGGGAGTTGCTACCGGCGATCCCAATGCCGGCACTTATGGTCCCGGCGGAAGTGGCTCCGGTTCTCAGGGCAGTGGAATTTCCTACAGTCTCTCGGGAAGAACCGCCACTACCACTCCAAAACCCAACTATCCAGGCCGCGAAGAGGGCTTGGTTGTAGTCTCTATTACAGTCGACAAAAATGGAAATGTTACCGCAACCAATCCTGGTGCGCGAGGGTCTACGACGATGAATCCAGAACTTTTGGAAGCTGCTCGTCGGGCAGCCATGCAGGCAAAGTTCAATGTCGACAACAACGCTCCGGCATTCCAGACCGGAACCATCACCTACCGTTTCATACTAGGGCAGTAACGGGTTCCCTCCTTTCTGTAAGTTTCCAATTGAACAATAAATCGAATAGCACATGATTTGGGGTCTTGACTAATCAATTCTCTTTGCACCAAGCAAATACCGTTATCTACCAATGATTTCCGACGACTGCCGGGCTGCCATTTGCCATCCGCTTTCTGACCTTATCCATACATTCGTGAACCGCCTTGGAATCCATTCTTCCCGATTGGTTGTCATACTTGCAGGCTGTTGCAACTCTTTACCCATTACAATAGCTATGTTCTGGTTAAAAGTTATTTTTTCAATAATTCTGTCCACCTTGGGAAAAATATGTCCACCCTTCATTCGGGCCACAATGGCTTCGGGAGTCATAATTTCACCATAGGTGTTGTTTACGACATAGGCTTTCGACCATAGATTCAACAAAGATGTGGTGTCTCCCTTGTCGAGTAAATCTGTCCAATGCTTTTCTAAACTTCTGATTTCTTGCTCATCTCTGGATTGTCCTTGGGCAAGAAACGATAAAAATAACACGCTGATAAGTGTTGCAAAAATGGCTTTCATATATCCATTATTTTGGGTTATGATCACAATGATCCCGTTAAAAAACCTTACTTCTGCTTCCTGAAAATTCGAGGGTGGCTCGAATTCGTTGCACTCTTAATCCGTTGTTGCTTTCAAATACAGTTTGACACGAACCCGATAAATTTGGGTAACGTACTGCGTCAAAATAAAAAGGCGTAGTACCAATTGTGTATTTGAATTCATCATCGAAACGTAAAATCAAATGAATTAGGGCTTTACAGTTTGTAGTCGACTGAAAAGTAGCCGCCACCTTTTATAAACAAGAAGATACCACCAAGCAGCATGGCCCAGTCGGTTCTGCTTGCGTGGGCCATTTCCCACAATCCCTGGTGAATCAATATGTCGACCTTAGTGGTGGATATGGCCACAAGCATGATGATGATGATAGGAACAACCGCCAGCCGTGTAATCAATCCGAATAAAATTAAAAGTCCGCACAAAATTTCGAACGTGCCTACAAAACTGCCTAAAAATTCGGGCCAGGGCAAACCTATTTTCTGGAAACGCCCTGCACCACGAATCGCAGGAAACAATAATTTCTGAATGCCTTCTGAAAAAAAAACAGCCCCAACCATCAAGCGAATCAGGAGGGTCGTTTTAGCACTATCAGTTAAAATAATTCTTTTGAACATCTCTAAAGGTTGTTATTAGGTTGAAACCACCGTTGGAAGGAATATGAGTAAACGATTATGCATTTGAATGGATAACGATTTTGGTTCTTGTCAGGACCAGCCATTAAC
>CAYGIQ010000010.1:0-10285 GCA_964349885.1 uncultured Prolixibacteraceae bacterium
GTCCAATGAGAAAGCATTAACTTCTTTAATTGCTGTTCTTTCTCAAAGTTTACCCATGATTCCCGGATGGCCTCATAGTCTTTACGTGAATAATTTCCTTCAAAAAACCGCTTTAAGATGTTGATATCCATCAATGAGTAACTTTAAATTAAAGAGGAATACTTGTTTTTCTCAAGGGAAACTCCTTTGGTTTAATGGTCTGTTTATAATCTATAGGGATTTCAAACCAAAATCCCTTGGTCAGATTCTTTTTTAGTTAATGTTATCCGGTATGAACTGCAGCCCTGTGCAAAGTAAAAAATTCTATACACTCTTAAATTGACAGGAATCTAGTTTGCTGGTCAAAAGCAACATTGCTTAGCCGTGCATTTTGAGTATGGGAGTTTACACTTGGACGATTAACGTCAGAATATTTTGATGGAAGCTGGGTGTCTCCTTTTGGACTGGCCGTATGGCAAACTTCCGCCGCATATAAATCAGGCTATAAATTTATAACAAATCCCGAATGGGCATCCTTCCCTAGGCCTGCTTTGATGTTCTTCAATGCTGCGGTTAAATGGAATTCAACTGTTTTGGGCGATATCTTGAGTTCGCTTGCAATTTCAGCTATTGTGAATCCTGCCATTTTTCTCATTAAGATCACTTCCCGCTGTCTCTCAGGTAGTCGTTCAATGAGTGAACCAATCAACTCTAGCAGCGACTGATAACAAATCCGCTCCTCCTCAATGTCGAGCTTTGGTAAAATCCATGTGGCTAAATTTTCGAGGTGTTGTTGATCCTTCAGCCGCTTCCTGAGCACTTCTGCAATTTGTCGGTAGGCTATGGTAAAAAGATAGGATCTAAAAGAAAGTTCACTGTTGATTCTCATTCGGTTCTTCCAGATCTTAAGAAAAACCTCCTGTACTATCTCTTCGGCATCAGCTATTGATTTTAAATAACCCAAAGCAAAATGATACAGCCGCTTTCCATATCGTTCGAATAGGTCGTCAAAGGCTCTAACATCCCCATTTCTTAAGGCGACTAATCTATCGACTTCCCAAAGAATATCCTTGTCGGACATAGAGGTGTTTTTTTAAATGGTTTCGAATATAGGTAAAATTAATTATTTCAAACTTATTCGATTTAAATGATTGTGTAAGTCCGTAACCCAAAAATGGACTTCGATTTTTGTCCCACAGGCCACAAAAGGGAGTATTTGCTATTTGGGGACAAAAACAGCATTGTTTATGTTTAGCTCTCAATACCTTGTGGTTGCGAAAAGAGACCTAAGAGTATCTTAGTGTCTTCGTGGCAAAAAAAAACATCCCAAAATGCCCCAGAGGCATCAAGGCACCAAAGATTCATCAAGTTGCAAGGGGTAATGCATTACGGGCGGAAGTCCGATTCAACTGTCCAGATACGCCAATCGACCGAAGGCGACTTTAGGGAGTCTCGTACCGAAGGTCGGGATACTTTTTCTTGGGTCTTCTTCCTTACTTACTTGAGTCTTCTTCTTTGGCTCTTAACCTGTCAACCTTATTCAGGGAAGTACACCATACCCCAAACCTGAAAGGGGTAGCATTTAGCCCTTGTATATGCTCAGCAGCTGCCGGGCGGCTTCAAAAGGACTGATTTCGGCATTGACCACCCGCGACTCCATCCCCGAAAGCAGGGGTTTGATGGCTGGATGGTGGTAAAATCCACTTTTTAGCTGCTCTTCAATGGCTTCAAACAGCCAGTAGCGCGACTGCTCGTGCCGGTGGGCCATAAACCATCCGTTGGCTATTGTGGCATCGCGGTAGGCAATAATGGCATCCCAGATTTCGGCAATTCCCTGCTTTTCTGTCGATGAGCAGGTCATCACCTGTGGATCCCATCCCGAAACTTTCATTGGGAAAAGGTGCAGTGCATTGTGGTATTGTACCCTGGCAGCCTGCGCTTTCTCAATGTTTTGACCGTCGGCCTTGTTGATGGCTACCAAGTCGGCCATCTCCATTATGCCCCGCTTGATGCCCTGAAGTTCGTCGCCCGCGCCTGCCAGCATAAGGAGCAGAAAGAGATCGGTCATAGAGTGCACCGCAGTCTCGCTCTGACCAACCCCCACGGTCTCGATAAAGATGGTATCGAATCCGGCTGCTTCGCACAACACAACGGTTTCACGTGTTTTCCGGGCAACTCCGCCAAGGGAACCTGCCGCGGGGCTCGGACGAATGTAAGCGTTGGGGTCGGAAGAGAGCTCTTCCATGCGGGTTTTGTCTCCAAGAATACTTCCCATGCTTTGAGCACTGCTGGGGTCGATTGCCAGTACCGCCAATCGGTTGCCTCTGGCGGTGAGCATCTTTCCCAGCGCTTCGATAAAAGTGCTTTTTCCTGCTCCGGGTACTCCGGTAATGCCAACTCGGAGTGATTTGCCACTGTGCGGGAGGCATTGTGCCACAATTTCGCGGGCCACCGCCTGGTGCTCCGGACGGGCACTTTCAACAAGAGTTACCGCCCGGCTGAGCATGGTGATGTTGCCTTTCAAAATCGCCTCAACGTACTCCCCAGCCGTGTAGCTACGGCGGGTGCGTTCTAGAAAGCGCTGCACCGATTGGTCGTCGACCGGGCTGGGTGTAGGAATTCCCTCATTTACACGCAACCCCTCTACACCGGCGCTGTTTTCGAAGTGTTTCGAAGATTTTTTCACACGTCTGTTTTAATCCTGCTAAAGGTAGAACTTTGGCATCAGATAACCAACATCGGCAGTTTTGCTCCCGATGGGCGAGGATTGCATTTTGCCTCAGCAAAATGATTTAGCTGATGTTCGATGACAACCTTAACGTAGCTGTGGAGTTTCGCGGATCGTTGGTGATGATGGTCACCGTTTTGCTCTGGCGCCCCTTTTTTCCGGTTGAGTCGAACACCACCCTGATGGGGATGGTTTCGCCCGGGGCGATTACTTCCTTCGAAGGGGTTATGGCTGTGCAGCCGCACGAAGCACGGATGGTGCGGATCACCAGATTGCGTTTTCCGGAGTTGGTAAGCTGAAAGCTTGCCTCGCGCTTGTCGCCATGTTTTATGTTGCCAAAGTCGTACGACATTGCACTGAACCGGGCCATAGGGGCGTTGGCGAGTTCCTCGGGGGTTAGCGAAGAAAAGTCTTCTACAATGGTAGCACTCACCCCAATGGAGTTGTTGTAGTCGGAATTGCCATTCAGATTGAGGTAGATGCGGTGGTTTACGAATCCATAGGTATTGGCTGCCGCTGCATGGTAGTTCACTGTGAGCAGCGCCTTACCTCCGGGAGGTATGGTTTGCGGTACGATGGTTGCTTGTATATGGTCGGGGACCTGCCTGAAAGCAACCCTTACCGGTGTGTTGTTGTCGTTTACCAGCTCCAAGGTTTCCGCACGCGACTGGTTGTGGTTGATCGTTGGAAACGAAAGATGGTTTCGCTGTGCCCTGAGCATTCCTATTTGCCGGGGGTATTGTTCGGCAATACTTCGTTCCCTTTCCGAAACCCTTCCCGAAATGGTTAAAATGACCATTGGATTTTCGGCATTGCTCTGCACAGAGGCTGTTTTAGAGAAGGCTCCTGGTCGGTTGGCCGGATCGAAAGCGAGTTGTATGGTACCTTTGCCACCTGGGGGAATGGGCTGGCGGGTCCACTCGGGGGCTGTACAGCCACAGGAGGTTATAACGTTGTGGAGGATGAGGGGAGCAGCGCCTTTGTTGGTGAACTCGAAAGATGCTGTATGAATGCCGTCGCGCTCTCTTATGGTTCCAAAATTGTGCTCAGATTTGGTAAATTCAATGCGCGATCGTGCCTGAGCCTGCAGGAGCGTGGTTTGAAGCACCAGAAGCCCCAAAAGCAACAGCGACAATAATCTTTTCATAACTTTAACGTTATTTGTAGGCAGAGTTAGTTTAGTTTCAACAAATTTAGGAATAACCCACAATGCATAGAATGAATGGAGCTTTTAAATTGTTAACGGGGTGTTAAACAAGCACCTCCGTGAAAAAAGTTACCAAAATTTGGCCACATCATGAAGGCATCGGTTCTTAAATACGTAATCGCCATGGCCGTTGTGGCGGTTTCGGGTATTCTTTTAGTGCAGCTCAGCATTTTGAAGAATGCCTACGACATTTCGGAACGGCAGTTTCAGGAGCGCGCCCAGGTAGCACTGCGCGAGGTGGCGTGGCAGCTGCTGGCAGCTTCGGGTGAGACCCACAAATTTGACTCGGTAGAGCCGGTTGATCAGGTAAGCAGCCACTATTTTTTTGTGAACGTCAATAGCCTTATCGATCCTGAAATTTTAAGGTATCAGCTTACCGAACAGTTAAAACGGCACAACATTTTGCTCGATTTTGAATACGCCATCTTCGACAGTCAGGCTGGTCGTATGACGATCAAAGAGTTTGTTTGTATGCGTCCGGGAATTTGTGATCAGGTGCCTATGAGCTATTTCCCCCGATCCGACCGGTTTGTGGACTATTTTGCGGTGAACTTCCCAAGTCTTGCCCCATACCTCAACCTTAAACTGAGGGGTTGGTACCTAATGACTGCACTGTTGCTTCTGGTGCTAGCCTTTTTTGGGTATTCGCTGTGGGCCATAGGAAAACAGCGCCGGCTATCGGCAACACAGAAAATATTCATCAACAACCTTACCCACGAACTCAAAACCCCGGTCTCCTCGATCCATCTGGCAGCCAAAGTTATCAGCCACCCCGATATCCTTCAAACTCCGGAGCGGCTCTTTCGCTACAGCCGCATCATCGACGAACAGAGCTCCCGCCTCACAGCCAACATCGAAAAGGTATTGAATGTGGCGATGCTCGACAAACGACGTGTGGAACTGGCTACGGAGAAGGTTGAAATCAACCGGTTTGTCTCCGAAACCCTCGAGTCCTTCCGGCTTTCTGAGTATGGAAATCTATCGACCATCCGTTTTACACCCTTGGTCCCCGAAGTCACGGTTGTGGCCGATCCGATGCATCTGGAGAATATCTTGCAAAACATGATTGAAAACTGTATAAAATATTGCACTGCCCACCCTGACATAACTGTATCACTGAAGTTGGATAAAAACAGACTCAGATTATCGGTTGCCGATAACGGTATCGGTATTCCGTTGAAATTTCGGAGAAAGATTTTTAAGAAGTTTTACAGGATACCTACCGGCGATGTTCACAATGTAAAAGGGTTTGGGATTGGACTCAATTATGTGTATAAAATGGTAAAGGCCCATAAATGGGGCATAGAAGTTGATGATAATCCGGGGGGAGGTACTATTTTTACCCTGATAATTCCTGTCGACTATGCGCACCGTTAAAATTCCCATTCTGCTGGTGGAAGACGATCTTTCGCTGCAGTTTATCGTTAAGGACAACCTAGAGCAACACAACTATAAGGTGGATGTTGCAGAGGATGGCGAAACTGCCCTGCAATTGTTCAACACCCGTAACTATGCGCTGGTGTTGCTCGATGTTATGTTGCCCCGTATGGACGGATTCAACGTTGCCCGCGAAATCCGCCGGGGAAACGAACAGATACCGATTCTTTTTTTAACCGCCCGCTCAATGACCGATGATAAAATTACCGGACTGAAAGCTGGAGGCGACGACTATATTACCAAACCCTTCAGCATGGAGGAGTTGATGCTCAGAATGGAGATCTTTTTGCGGCGAAGTTCACCAGGGGCCGAACTAAGGCTCGATGCAACGTATGCTATCGGAACTTATGAGTATGTAGAAAGTCAGCTGCTTCTAAAACACCCCAATGGCGACCGGCGGTTAACACTGAAAGAGTCGGAGTTGGTCAAGCTTTTCTCGCAAAACCCTGGACGGATTCTCAACCGCGAGGAGATTCTGCTCCGGATTTGGGGTTCCGACGACTATTTCATGGGACGCAGTCTCGACGTGTTTATCTCGCGGCTGCGAAAATATTTTAGCTACGACACCTCCATCCGCATTGTAAACCAGCATGGAGTTGGATTCAGGCTGCTTGTTGGCGATGATGAGGCGTAGGGTTAACTTCCAGGTAAAAACCTCTGGTAGCAGGTGTTGCCAACAATAACGCCGAATTTTTACAAATTACGGGAGCTCTGTTGGTTGGTAATAAAAAATAATCTATTTTTGCAGTCCGAATTTCAGAATAAAGATTCATTACGATAAAATGCAGAGGCGATGAAAAGGACATTTCAACCATCGAACAGAAAGAGAAAAAACAAACACGGCTTCAGAGAGCGGATGTCGACTGCCAATGGCAGAAAAGTTCTGAAAGCCCGTCGTGCTAAAGGGCGTAAACGCCTCTCAGTTTCAGACGAACCTCGTCATAAGAAGTAGAGAACCCCTCGGGTAATCCATATTGGGAGAAGGTAAGGAGCAATACATCCTTACCTTTTCCTGTTTATGCCTGTTCCGCCGCTGCTGTGGATTATCTGTTTGGGTGATGAGGCAGACGATATTTATGCTATTTTTGACCTAATCAGCATCTTGGTCATGTCGATAAAGAGATTTCTTACAAGTCCTGTTTTTTTAAAACACCTGGCGCTAGCGGCAGGAGGTTCACTTTTGCTGGTTGCACTGGTAATCTTCATGCTGAAGTTCTACACACGTCACAGCGAATCGTTCGAAGTGCCCGATCTGTATGGATATACCGTACAAGAAACGGCTCCCCTTATAAGCCGTTACCAACTGCGCTACAAGGTTGTCGATTCCACCTACATCGACGATTTGCGTCCGGGGGTGGTAGTTGAGCAGCTTCCACGTGCGGGCCACCGTGTAAAACGCAACCGGACCCTTCAGCTCACCATCAACCGCTGGAACCCCGAGCAGGTTGCAGTGCCCCGTTTAACCGATATATCGCTTCGTCAGTCGTTGGCACAGCTTGAGGCTGCCGGTTTAATGCCCGGAGAGATCTCCATGCGGCCGTCGGAATTCCAGAACCTGGTGCTTGAGGCTACCCTGCAAGGCCGCGATTTGCTGGTGGGAGAGCTGGTGCCTCGTGGTACCAGAATCGACCTTACCGTTGGTACAACCGGACTCCAGGAACAGGTGCATCTGCCCGATTTTAAAGGGCTTACCCTCGATCTAACCCAACAAATTATGGGAGAGCTGATGCTCTCTACTGGGGCAATCATTTACGACAGTTCGGTACAATCTGCCACAGATAGCCTTTATGCCCGGGTATGGCGTCAACAACCCGATCCGGCCGTTTATACCTATATCAACCGAGGTGCGCCTGTCGATTTGTGGGTAACCACCCGCGACGATCTTTTCCAAACCCCCGATGAGCCTGAAGAATCTGGCGAAACGGAGTCTTTCTTTTAACCCTATTCCATGCACGAAGAAGAATTTGAAGTATCCGACGAACAGGAGTTGTTCGAGCATTTCCGACTGGTATCCGACCAGGGGCAGTCGGTGGTGAGGGTAGATAAATTTCTGGTAAACCGCCTCGATAACGCCTCGCGTAGTCGAATTCAGGCTGCAGCCGATGCTGGAAACATTCGGGTTAACGATCAGCCGGTAAAGGCCAACTACAAAGTGAAGCCCGGAGATGTGGTCACGCTGATGCTCGATTATCCGCGCAGGGAGCTGCGCATTATTCCCGAGGAGATACCGCTCGACATTGTTTACGAAGACGATGAACTCGTTGTTATCAACAAACCTCCCGGAATGGTGGTACATCCGGGGCATGGCAACTATACCGGAACCCTTGTAAACGCCTTGGCGTGGCACTTCAGAGAGCTCCCCCTATTCAATACCGCCGATCCACGACCAGGACTCATTCACCGCATCGATAAAGATACTTCGGGATTGCTGGTGGTGGCCAAAACCGAAACCGCTAAAAACCGACTGGCCCTTCAGTTTTTCGAAAAGACATCCTACCGCCGCTACGTAGCGCTGGTCTGGGGCAATTTAAAAGAGGATGAAGGCACCATTACTGGTAATATTGGACGCAGCCACAACAATCGGCAGGTGTTTACCGTATTCCCAGAGGGCGACATCGGAAAGCCTGCTGTTACCCACTACCGGGTGCTGGAGCGACTGGGGTATGTCAACTTAATTGAATGCCGTCTCGAGACCGGGCGGACCCACCAAATCAGGGTGCATATGAAACACATTGGGCATCCCATTTTCAATGACGCCACCTATGGGGGGGACCAGATTTTGCGGGGAACCACCTTCTCAAAATACCGTCAATTTGTGCAAAATTGCTTTGCAATGATCCCACGACAGGCCCTACACGCCCGTTCGCTTGGATTCATCCACCCAACCACCGGAAATGAGATGCTCTTTGAGGCACCGGTGCCCGCCGATATGGAATTGGTATCCGACCGGTGGAGAAATTACATTGCCCATCGCGATGGCAATGATGCCTGAAATGGTAATTGAAATCCGGCATTCAATGGGCCTCAAAAATTAAATGGGACGCTTGGTTGCCGGTGCAAACGATAATAAACGATGCAACAGATGAAGCAACAGATCGCAGTCATTGCCGGTGGCGACTCCTCCGAATTTCAGGTGTCGGTAAGGAGCGGCATCAATGTTTTTAATGCCATCGACCGCAGTCAGTTTGATCCCTGGCTGATCCATATGCAGGAGGATCGGTGGCAAGTGATGGAAGGGGATATGCCGGTGGCCGATGTCGATAAGTCAGATTTCAGCTTTGAATTGCAGGGCCGCAGGATACAACCCGACTTTGCCTACATTACCATACATGGAACCCCGGGCGAAGACGGCATTCTGCAGGGTTATTTCGAACTGATGCGCATCCCATACTCTACCTGTAATGTGCAGGTGTCGGGGCTTACCTTCAATAAATGGCATTGCAGCAACTTTTTGCGCAGCTTTGGCGTTACCATGGCCGATTCGGTTAAACTCAACCGGGGGGTTGCTTTCTCGCCCGAGGAGCTTGTAGGGCGACTCGGACTGCCACTTTTTGTAAAGCCCAATGCCGGTGGATCGAGCTTCGGAATCACCAAGGTGAAACATGCCAACGAACTGCTGAAGGCCGTGGAGCATGCCTGGACCGAGAGCCGCGAAGCACTGGTGGAATCCTTTGTCGATGGCCGGGAATACACCTGCGGGGTGGCCCGTCTCGATGGCCAGGTAATGGCATTCCCGGTTACGGAAGTGATTCCCAAGAATGAGTTTTTCGATTTTGAAGCAAAATATACGCCGGGAGCCACCGACGAAATCACTCCAGCCCGGCTGCCGGCCGAGCAGTATCGGGCTTGTCAGGACCTAACTCGGTCGATTTACGAGTGGTGCGGCTGTGAGGGAATTGCCCGCATCGACTACATCCTGCACGACGGCAACTTCTATTTTCTTGAGGTAAATACTACCCCGGGTATGACTTCCACCAGTTTTATTCCCCAACAGATTGAGGCCATGGGAACCACCTTAGGCGAGATCTTAACAAAAATCATCCGGCAACGGTTAACAACCGGTGTATAACCCGTGGCTTTTCTGCTGTCGCCACACCCCGATTTTTGCTACTTTTACCCACTGCCCTTCCGGTTTCAAATGCAAGCCGAGGGGACTGTTCGGTTGATATTTACGTTTACCCTATACGCCAATGGCCAATAAAACGATGGAAAAGAGTGCTGCGCTGGCTACCCTAGAGCAGTTGAACGCCCAATATGGAAAACTTCCCCCTCAAGCAGTAGAGGTGGAGGAAGCAGTGCTCGGTGCGCTGATGCTGGAGCGTGATGCCTATGTTACGGTGGCCGACATCATTGACACGCATAGTTTTTATAAAGACGAGCACCAAAAGACCTACGATGCCATCAAGGCCTTGTCGATGAACGAAAAGCCTGTCGACCTGCTCATGGTTACCCAAGAACTGAAGGACCGCAGTCAGTTAGAAGAGGTGGGTGGTCCGGCATTCATAGCACAACTTACCCGCCGGGTTGCATCGGCGGCGCACATAGAATTCCACGCCCGGATTATCGCCCAAAAGTACATCCAGCGTGAACTGATTCGGGTGTCGTCAGAAATACAAGGAAGGGCCTATGACGATACCATCGATGTGGATGATCTGATTGATTTTTCAGAAAATGCCCTCTTTAAGGTAGCCGAGGGGAACATTAAAAAGGAGACGAGGCCCATCCGTCCGGTATTGAAGGAGGCGCTCGATCTGATAGAGGAGGCCCGTAACCGCGAAGATGGGCTGCATGGGGTACCGGCAGGTTTTACCAGCCTCGACCGTTTAACCCTCGGATGGCAAAATACCGACCTAATCATCATCGCTGCCAGACCGTCGATGGGTAAAACGGCATTTGTATTGTCGATGGCCCGGAATATGGCGGTCGATCACAAC
>CAYGIQ010000010.1:10295-27444 GCA_964349885.1 uncultured Prolixibacteraceae bacterium
GTTGCGGTATTTTCGCTTGAAATGTCGAGCCTTCAGCTGGTAAACCGGTTGATCGCATCGGAAACAGAACTGGGTTCACACAAAATTAAAAATGGCAAGCTGGAGGATTGGGAATGGACGCTCCTGCACTCCAAGATTGCACGGCTTTCGAACTCTCCCCTGTTCATAGACGATACCCCGGCCTTGTCGATCTTTGAGTTAAGGGCCAAATGCCGCCGACTGAAGATGCAGCACAATATTCAGGCAGTAATTGTTGACTACCTTCAGCTTATGACAGCCGGTACCGATAACCGCGGAAGCCGGGAGCAAGAGGTGAGCGCTATTTCGCGCTCGCTGAAAGCAATTGCCAAAGAACTCAATATTCCAATTCTGGCGCTTTCTCAGCTCAACCGGTCGGTCGAAGCACGGGAGGGTCGTCGACCCCAACTGTCGGACCTTAGGGAGTCGGGTGCCATTGAACAAGATGCCGACATTGTACTGTTTATACACCGCCCTGAGTACTATGGCTTCTTAGACGACGGCAATGGCAATTCCCTGCGTGGAGTGGCCGAAATCATCATCGCCAAACACCGTAATGGTGCCACCGGGGAGATCCACCTGTCCTTTAGAAAAGAGTTGGCCAAATTTTCCGATTTGGAAACCCATTTGGAGTATGGCGCTGGAAGCAGTGGGGCTACCTTGCGTCGAAGATGAATACCGATGGCGATTATGGTGTTTCTGGCAGCCGTCAGCACTCGCTTGGGAGTGGCGATTCGCCTTTTTAGAGGGGTAATCTGCAATTGGCAAGTAGAAAACTGTTAACCAGATTCAGGACGAGTAATTGACGGGTTAAGAGCCAATGCATCCCGACATTTTTCCTTCGTAAAATGTACGGGAATTCTACTGTCGACTTCGTTCGAAAGGAAAAAGAACCAACGCATAAATATCACTACCTTCGGTACGCGACAGGTTTCTGATCCTTGGTGGCATAAGCCTATTTTTTTGTGTTAAGGCTGCCTTTCTGCAATTTTCCGCAGGGTTAAACACAAAATCGGCTGCCCCATTGAACTTTCGTCCCTCTATTTGACCGATAATTGGGCCGTTACTAAACCTGTTGTGGCAAGATGGGAATCTGGAAAACTTCGCTTGCCTCGCTTCGGCTGGTGAGGAGTATATGAAATGGTCGATTCAGGTTTTTAAAGGCTTCCAGAGCGAGTTCAGCCCGATTGTTTTCTTTTGAAATGTGGCTCAGAAAAATGGCCTGTAGCTCCGGATGCCCGTAATCGCTAACCAGTTTTGCGGCTTGCTCGTTCGAGAGGTGTCCTTTGCTCGACGATACCCGGTTTTTGAGGTACCATGGGTAGGGACCCTCCCAAAGCATGGTGTGGTCGTAATTCGATTCGAGAAAGAGGGCATGGCACTCCTGTACTGCCTGTTCTACTGCAAGGCAAGGCTCCCCAATGTCGGTGAGAACTCCCGTACTGAATCCTGCATGCTCAACCCTGAATGAGCAGGGCTCGGCGGCATCGTGGTTTTTCGAAAAGGTATGTATGGTAAAGCTTCCAGCGGTTACAGCATCTCCCGGTTGAAAAAACCGCACATAATCGGGTCGCATTGGCTTAGGCATGGCATAGAAGGTGCGGCTGTTCATGTACACGGGAATATTGAACCGTTTGCTAAGGGTTTGCACCCCCCTGGCATGGTCGCTGTGTTCGTGCGAAACGAATATCGCCCTGACCTTGCTGAAATCGAGGGATACAGTTGCAAAGCGGGTCATTAGCTGTTTTGCAGAGAGTCCGGCATCTATGAGCACTGCATCGGAGCTGTTGCCGATATAGTAGGCGTTGCCATTGCTGCCCGATGCCAGTGCACACAACTCAATCATGGAGGTCAGATTTTTGAAACATAGACGTATTTATTTTACCAGCTGTGAGATGGCTTTGAATTGCGGCGACGACGAACTTCGGGTCAGTTCAAACAAAACAGACTCGGTACTGGTCATCATAATACCCTCGTGCCGGTAGCGTTCCCGCGCCAGGTCGAGGTGGTGGGGGAAGCGCGACGAAACAGCATCCAATACAACGATGGGGAAATACCCCAATTGCTTCAGATCGACCGCAGTTTGCAGAACACACACATGCGATTCTATTCCACACAACAGAATGTTGCTGGCTCCCGATAATTTCAATGTCTGATTGAAATCGTCGCTGCCGCAACAACTGAAGTCGCGCTTTTCGAAAGGAGAAAAATCACCCAGCACTTCAGCGATTTCGGGTAGGGTGGCTCCCAGTCCATGTGTATATTGCTGCGTTACCAGTATATTTACCTCCAGGATCTGAAGTCCGCGAATGAGCATTGTGCAATTTTTGAGCAATGCCTCTTTGTTGTGCATTGCCGGAAATAGCCGCTCCTGAATGTCAATGACCAGCCCGGTCGTTTTTTCAATTGTTATCCGCATGGAGAATGGTTGAAACAGGTGTTTTCCTAAACCCATATCCGCAAAGTTGGCCATTTAGCAGGCAGGGTTTTGACTGCAAAGATGAGAAAATCTCGGCAACCATTGTTGGTTGCTGGGGTGCTTTTCGCCTTTTGTCCCATATGGGTGCAGGCTGTTGTGTGATGAAAATTTCCAAAACACTACAATTTAGCCTTTTCGGTTCTCTAACCAGAACTGGTAAGCGTTGATAGGCTATCGTCTATAAGCTCAGAAAAGAGCGTTGCACCGCATTTTTCACTTGTCCCCATTTCTGCCGGCAATCCCCAATCAAAAAACAGTTTTGCAGATGCGAAGCTGTAACTTTTTGTCTTTTAAAGAAAAATGTTCCAAAAATCAATATAGCTATATACCTCCATTGGTAAATATTGTATAATTTTAGGCCGCTTTACAGCACGCATCAACTCGCCGGATAAACGGTCATCCCGGATGACTTTCAGGGATATGTTCATCTCATCGGGAAACCAATGGTTCTGAAGGGAATTTACCCTGGGGACATTGGTGTTTTTTTGAAGTAGGCTTAGGGCAATAAAACCGATACAACATTAACCTAATAAAAGTTTTCACCGATGAAGATACACGAATATCAGGCCAGAGACCTGTTTAAAGCGTATGGAATTCCTGTACCCGACGGATTTGTATGCCATACCGTTGAAGAAGTAAAACGCTCTGTTCCAGACGACAACCAGCTGCGTGTGGTGAAAGCCCAGGTACATGTTGGAGGCCGCGGAAAGGCGGGCGGGGTTAAATTGGCCCACAATAAGTCGGAAGCCGTAGAACACGCCTCCAACATTCTGGGGATGGATATTAAAGGACTTACCGTAGAGAAGGTTTTGATTGCCAACGCAGTAGATATCGAAAAGGAATTTTACGTAGGACTCATCAACGACCGCAATACCAAGTCGGTTATCCTAATGGCCAGCGCCGAAGGTGGGGTAGAGATTGAGGAAGTGGCCAAAGTATCGCCCGAAAAAATCATCAAACTCTCCATCGACCCTGTTGCGGGTCTCATGGACTGGCAGGCCCGCGAAGTGGCATTCAAACTTTTCAGCGACATACAGCACGTTCGCGTGGCAGTAGATATCTTCAAAAAGCTTTATGCGTTATACGTGGATACCGATTCTACGCTGGCCGAAATAAATCCGCTGGTAATTACCACAAGCAATGAGATTAAGGCCATTGATGGCAAGATGAATTTCGACGACAATGCCCTTTATCGTCAGGCCGAAATTCTCGCGATGAGGGAGGTTACAGACGATGAACAAAAGGAGATAGATGCCAATGAGAAGGGGCTTTCCTATATTAAGCTCGATGGTTCTATTGGGTGTATGGTAAATGGTGCCGGCCTGGCTATGGCGACCATGGATCTCATCAAACTCTACGGAGGCGAACCGGCCAATTTCCTCGATATTGGTGGATCGTCAAATCCTCAAAAAGTGGTCGATGCCATGGACATTCTTTTGAGCGATACCAATGTGAAGTCGGTTATGATCAATATTTTCGGTGGGATTACGCGGTGCGACGATGTGGCCCGCGGTCTGATTGCCGCGCTCGAACAGATCAAAACCAACATTCCAATTGTGGTTAGGTTGTCGGGTACCAATGCCAAAGAGGGGTTAGAGCTTCTTAAGGCTACCGGTCTGCCCACAGTGCGAACCATGAGCGAAGCAGCCATCAAGGCCATTGAGTTAAGCAAGTAGTTTCTCCACGCGTTAAAAAAATTGCAGTTATGAGTATTCTGATCAACAACGATACAAAATTAATAGTTCAGGGAATTACCGGCCGCGATGGAGCCTTCCATGCAGGCAAGATGAAAGCCTACGGCACCAAGGTGGTGGGTGGCGTTTCACCCGGAAAGGGAGGGCAGGTCATCGATGGTGTGCCTATTTTCAATACCGTTAAAGAGGCCCGTGAAGCCACTGGAGCCAATGCTTCTGTGATTTTTGTGCCGGCCGCTTTTGCTTCCGATGCCATACTTGAGGCCAGCTTTGCCGGCATCGAATTGGTAATAGCCATTACCGAAGGGGTGCCGCAGCAGGATATGATCAAGGTAATGCCGTTTATTCGCCAAAATGGTACCAAGCTTATTGGCCCCAACTGTCCGGGATTGATTACCCCTGGTGAATCACTTATTGGCATTCTACCCGGCAACATCTTTTTAAAGGGGAACGTTGGTCTAATATCCCGTTCGGGAACCCTTACCTACGAAGTTGTGAATCTGCTTACTGAGAATGGCATGGGACAAACCACCTGCGTTGGAATTGGCGGTGACCCAGTAGCTGGTCTCTATTTCCAGGATTTACTTCAGATGTACCAGGACGATCCAGCAACCGACGCTGTAGTTCTGATTGGCGAAATAGGTGGCGATGCCGAAGAGCAGGCTGCCCGCTTTATCAAAGAAAAGATGACCAAGCCGGTTGTGGCTTTCATTGCTGGTCAGACCGCGCCTCCCGGAAAACGGATGGGACATGCTGGAGCAATCATCTCCAGTGGTTCAGGTACCGCCGAAGAGAAGATCAAAGCTTTCAACGACGCTGGCGTGCCAGTAGCGAAAGAGCCTTCGCAAATTCCAGGCCTGCTTAAAGAGATTATGCAATAGATGTAATTGATTAAACCGATACATTAGCGGCTTCAGGTACCTACCTGGAGCCGCTTTTTTGTTTAAGGGACAATGCAACAAAAAAGGCTGCCGGAAAACCGACAGCCTTTGGGTGGAAAACCGGGCTCGAACCGGCGACCTTCGGAACCACAATCCGATGCTCTAACCTACTGAGCTATATCCACCATCTAAATATAATGCGGTGCAAATATAATTACTTTAGAAATAAACCCTACAGCCGCTCCAAAAATATTCTTAAGGCAACACAACGTATGCAGCGTTGTTAAGGTAGTCGTAACTCATCTTAACACTCTCGAATGGGTCGTAGTTGTATTCTTCCACCTCTACGATGCCGTATTGCAATCCCGATTGCTTGGCCTGAGCAAAATAGGCGGCAAAATCGATGGTGCCACTTGCTCCAAGTTCAGCCTTGTCTTTGATGTGCCAAAGTTCAAACCTTCCGGGATAGTTGTTGAAATAGTCGACCGGATTTTTACCACCTACTACACACCAATAAAGATCAAGCTGAAACATCACTTTGTCGGCATCCATATTGCGGAGCATGTAATCGAATATGATCTCTCCTTCCAGCTCCGTGAACTCACGATCGTGGTTGTGGTATCCAAAACGGATGCCTTTTGCGTTGCACATCTCACCAACGGTATTCCAATAGTCGCAATAGCGCTGCAGGCCTTCGAGACTCTCGTACCCTACTGCGCCCATCCACGGTTGCACGATCCACTTCACTCCAGCGGCAGCGTGCGCTTCGATAGCGGTTTCCCACCATGCCATAGTTTCATCCCAACTTTCGGCATCCGGCAGATCCCTTCCGGTATGGGAACCCAAAAATTGCAACCCATTGGTTTCGCAAAGCGTTTTAAACTCGATGGGCTCCATGTTGTAAAATTTTCCATCGCGGTAACCGGCTGCCTCAACAAAGGTGTATCCCATCTCACCAACTTTGGCAACGGTTCCCGGTACATCTTCGCGCATGGCATCACGCAGCGAATAGAGCTGTAACCCTATGTTCTTGGGCTCGACAGGCTTTTTGCATGAGTTGAAAAGTGCTGCAGCAGCAACGATCATCACCATGGTGAACATCGTTTTTCTGATAAATGGAGATTGCATGTAAGTAAGTGTTTAGTTTGTTTTGTGTGCGGTTCTTTTGCGTCAAACAATTTGGGGATTTATAGATGTACACACCCCGTGGTGCAGGCATGTGAACCGTTTTTTTCTACAACAAAAATAGGATTAAGTTTCAAGTTAACAGTTTTTTAGCCTTAAATTTCATGGCTACTTAACATGCACTTTACCTGAAGCAGCGCTATTTTTCTATTTTTGCGCATCCAATATCGGTACTATGTCAACATTTCGCGATGCAAGGCCCATGGGGGCAGCCTTAATGGCAATGATCTTCTGGAGTTTTTCATTTGTTTGGGTGAAGATCGCCTATCAGGCATATGGACCGCTCACCGTTATCTTTTTTAGGCTAATCATTTCGGTGGTGCTGCTATTTCTGTTTGCGTTTTTGTCTGGCCGACTGCAGCGTCTCGAAAAGCGAGACCGAGGAATTTTTGTATTGCTTGCCCTGTTTGAGCCTTTCCTCTATTTTATGGGAGAGAGTTACGGCTTACTCTATGTGAGTTCCACTGTTGCTGCCGTTATTGTTGCCACCATCCCGCTATTTGCTCCATTGGCGGCCTGGTATTTTTACCGCGAACGCCTTACACCTACGAACATTACCGGTTTGCTGCTCTCCTTTGGAGGGGTGTGTCTGGTAATTCTAAACGACGATCTCAGCTTTTCGGCCTCCCCAAAGGGTATAGCCCTGCTTTTCCTGGCGGTATTTTCGGCCGTGGGTTACTCATCGGTGCTGCGCCGTTTGTCGTTTCGGTACAATACCTTTTCGATTATTGCTTACCAGAATCTGATAGGTATATTTATGTTCCTGCCATTCTGGTTGGTATTCGAATCATCGGGTCTTTTGCAGATACCCTTTCATATGCCAGCCTTCAGGGCCATTGTTCTGTTGGCGGTATTTGCCTCCACCATTGCGTTTATTGCCTTTACATACAGTATCCGGTCTATCGGCATCAATCGGTCCAATATGTTCGCCAATCTGATTCCGGTTTTTGTTGCCGTAATTGCCTGGTTTGTCTTGGGCGATCAATTAACACTTCAGAAGGGCATCGGGATCGGAGTGGTTATATCAGGGCTCTTCCTGGCGCAATTCCGCTGGAGCCGTTTTGTAAAAAAGCGTTTGTAATTCATGAAGCCCATTCAATATCTTTCACCCGAAGAACTCAGGCAGCGTGTAACCTCCGAGCGGCGTAGCCTTCGACGGTTAATGCTTAAACTGAAGCAACCCAACCGTTGGGCGCTCGATGTAAGGGTACATCAACTGCATGTTCAAGCTTTTGAGCAGTTCAGCTGTCTTGATTGTGGCAACTGCTGCCGAACCCTCGGACCCAGACTCACACCAACCGATATACAGCGGATGGCCCGTTTCCTGAAAATGCGTGCGGCCGACGTTTATCAAAATTACCTGGCGGCCGACGAGGACGGTGATACCGTGTTTGCCTCTATGCCTTGTCCGTTTTTGGGAGATCACAACCATTGCGCAATTTATTCCCACCGGCCGGCAGCGTGCAGGGAGTATCCTCATACCGACAGGAAAAAGTTTCACCAAATCGCCGATTTGTCGCTGAAAAATTGCGAAACTTGTCCGGTTGTTTTTGGGATTTTTACCACGCTGGCGAACGACTTGCCGGGCTAAAATAATCTGGTATATTTGACGTTCATAGAATATTATGCGCCAGTGCATGCGAAAAATTGTTTTCCAGGTAGTTCTATTTTTGGGGTTTGTGCTTCCTTCAGAAGCTCAAATCGGTGGTGAGCAAACTTTTCGCTTTCTGAGCCTTACCAACTCCGCACGGCTGGCCAGTATGGGAGGTGGGCATGTGGCTCTGGGCGATTCGTCAGACCTTAACATGCCCTTTCACAATCCGGCGCTGCTGCGCAACGACATGACCCGTCAGGTTTTGGTGAGTTATGTGAACTATCTCGCCGATATCCACTATGGTTATGCCTCCCATGCATGGTCTCTTTCGCGTTATGGAACCTTTGCTGCAGGCATGCACTACATCAACTATGGTCGATTCAGCGAGACTTTGCCCGATGGCACTTTTAGTGGAGGTGAGTTTCAAGCAGCCGAGTATGCACTCAATCTCATCTGGTCGCACCACTATCGCCGTCTCCAATACGGACTGAATATTAAACCGGTACTTTCGTCCTTCGAACGATACCAATCGGCAGGAGTGGCCTTCGATGCCGGTGTGTTGTGGAGTTCGCGCAATGGCTTAACCCGATTGGGCATGTCGGCACGCAATTTTGGCTATCAATTAACCACCTATTACAGCGAAGGGGTGCGTGAAGTATTGCCTTTCGACCTACAGGCTGGCATTGCACACCGTTTGGCTCAAGTGCCACTGGTGTTATCGGTAACCGCCCACAACCTCAACAATTGGGAGCTGTCGAAACCCGATGAAGCATTAGCAGCGGGAAGCTTCTTTCCACCGTCTGAGGGGTATGGCAGGCAGCTTATGCGGCACCTTCTGGCCGGCGTAGAGTTTATGCCATCACCCAATTTTACCGTTAGGGGGGGCTATAACTACCATCTGCGCCAGGAGCTTAAACACAGCGAACGTCTTTCAACCGTAGGCCTGTCGGCGGGCTTTGGGGTGCGCATCAAACGCTTCCGGTTCGATTATGCTACTACCCGTTACCATATTGCTGGAACCTCCAGCCACTTTACCCTCGCCTTTAGCATCAACAATCCACGCTTCTGAATCAGGTAGTCGACAAAGAAATTAGCGTTATCTTTGTGCTTCCTTTTCGGGAAAACCACTCAGAATATGTCTGAAAAACGGATTATAATAGCCATCGACGGCCACTCTTCGTGTGGCAAAAGTACCCTTGCCAAATCACTTGCCCAAACCCTGGGATATACCTTTATCGATAGCGGGGCAATGTACAGGGCGGTAACCCTTTATGTGCTTCGAAATCAGCTTCATGAAGAGGGAGTTCCTTGTGTATCCCGTCTGCTTGACTCGCTTGTACAGATTTCCATAACCTTCTGTTTCGACGCCGAAACTGGTAAAAATACTACCTTTCTGAATGGCGAAAATGTGGAAGAGGAGATTCGGGGAATGGAGGTATCGCAGTTGGTTAGTCCGGTTAGTGCCATACCCGAATTGCGCAAGGAGATGGTCCGATTGCAGCGGGAGTTAGGCCACAAAAAGGGCATCGTAATGGATGGTCGGGATATCGGAACCGTTGTGTTTCCGAACGCCGAGCTTAAGATTTTCATGACGGCATCGCCCGAGATTAGGGCCGAACGTAGATTTGCCGAGCTTACCGCTAAGGGACTTTCCGTATCGTTCGAAGAGATTTTACGCAATACGCGCGAGCGCGACCGCCTTGATCAAAGCCGCGAGGCAAGTCCTCTCAAGCAGGCCGACGATGCGCTGATACTCGACAACAGTCATCTGAACCGCGAACAGCAGCTCGACTGGGTACTCCAGAAGGCTAATGCAATAATCGATCAATTATGAGGGTGGAGGTCGACCGCAAATCGGGTTTCTGCTTCGGTGTGGTAAAAGCCATCAGTAAGGCCGAAACCCGTTTGGCGGAGGGCGAGCCACTATATTGTTTGGGAGAAATAGTGCACAACGAAGCTGAGGTAGGTCGGCTTACATCGGCAGGTCTCGAAACCATCAGCAGAGAACAGTTTTTTTCCCTAACCAATTGCCGGGTTCTGATCCGGGCGCACGGCGAACCCCCCGAAACCTATCAATATGCCCGCGACAACAACATCGAACTGATCGATGCTACCTGCCCAATTGTTCACCGAATTCAACAGAAGGTAGCCTCCGCCTGGGAGGCTCAGCGGCCAGTTGGAGGGCAGGTGGTAATATTTGGGAAGCGGAACCATGCCGAAGTATCGGGGTTGAATGGACAAACCGGCCATCAAGCCATTGTGGTCGAGCACCCGGCAGACATAGAGGCCATTGACCCAACCAAGCCTGTTGTCCTCTTCTCCCAAACCACCAAATCGCCCGAAGCCTTTTTGGCTGTGGCTACGGCCATCAGAAACCGGGCACTAGACCCATTGAGCGTGGAGGTAGTCGATACTGTCTGTCGTCAGGTTTCGAACCGTAGCCCGCACCTTGATGCCTTTGCCCGCCGTTTCGATGCGGTGGTATTTGTGGCAGGTCGAAAAAGCTCAAACGGAGCTGTTTTATTTGATCTTTGCCTTAAGGCCAATCCGAAAACCTTTTTTATATCTGAAGTTGGCGAATTGCAGACCGGTTGGTTTAAGGGAGTCGAATCGGTGGGGGTGTGCGGAGCAACCTCAACCCCCATGTGGCAGATGGATGAAGTTGCAGCCGTGCTGGAAGGCCTTTGAAAGGAATTTAGCCTTTCAAAATCACTATATTTACCCTCTGCTCCTGCCCCGTTATGAAAAAGATATTCGCCCAGGTGATAATGCCTCTGCCGCTCAACGACTACTATACATACGCGGTTCCCGATGCGATGGCCGACCTTTTGATGCCCGGGATGAGGGTCGTAGTTCAGTTTGGACTTAAGAAGTTTTACACGGCCATAGTAGCGGCCATTTCTGAAAATCCTCCGCCCAATGTCGAAGAACTAAAGTCGGTTACCGCACTGCTGGAGGATACTCCTGTAGTCTATCCGGTTAACCTGGCACTTTGGGAATGGATTGGGCGTTACTATCTGGCTTCGGCCGGTGAGGTAATGAAGGCCGCACTTCCGTCGGCACTTAAACTTGAGAGCAATACAGAAGTGGTAGTAGTAGAGGGTGCCGATCGCCGGGAACTGTCGGTTGGAGAAGCCGCCATGTTGGCTGTTATACCTTCCGGAGGGACTTCGGTGAAACGTCTGCAGCAATGGATGGGTAGCCACTTTTCGCACCGACAGCTTGGAGAACTGGTGGCAAAGGGCCAAATAGAGGTATTCGAAAAAATGGCCGAAAAAGTTACCCCGCTCAAGGTTGTGGAGGTAGCCGCAACTCCGAGGCTTTCCGATCAAACGGCCTTCGATGCAACCTTAAAAAGTCTGTCGAGGGCTCCTGCACAGAAGGGTTTAATGATGCACTTCCTGCACCTTACCAATCTATTCGGAGAGACATCCCGGGGTTCGGTATCGAAAAAGGAATTGCTAAAGGATACACCTTTTACCGATGCCGTCTTAAAGCAGCTCATAAAACGAGGTCTACTGGTCTTAAATGAAATCCACGAACCTGAACAACCAGAGGAGGCCATGCAGACCGGACTTAATATGCTGAACCCATTTCAGCAGCAAGCATTGTCGGAGGTTAAGGAGCAGTTTCTGAACAAACAGGTGGTTCTGCTCCATGGGATTACCGCCAGTGGCAAAACTGAAATTTACTTTCAGCTGATCGAAGAAGCCTGCAGGGAAGGCCGCCAGGTATTGTTCCTTGTGCCTGAAATTGCGCTTACACCTCAAATAACGAAACGACTCAGGGAAGTGTTCGGCAAAAGGGTGGTGGTTTATCACTCCAAAATGAGCGATCGCGAAAGGGTAAACGTTTGGAATCAGGTACGCTCTTATGATACAGACAACCAAGGCGATGGACAAATTGTGCTGGGCGCCCGGTCTGCCATCTTTTTGCCTTTTAAGTCACTGCGATTGGTTGTGGTCGACGAAGAACATGAGCACTCCTACAAGCAGACCGATCCGGCGCCGCGGTACAACGCCCGCGATATGGCAGCTGTGCTGGGTTTTCAGCATAAAGCAAAGGTCATTATGGGATCGGCTACCCCTTCGTCTGAGACATTTCTCAACACCCGCAACGGGAAATATGGTCTGGTTACCCTATCGCAGCGGCATGGGGAGGCAACGCTGCCCAATATTGTGGTTGTTGATATTCAACGCGCATTCAAGCGCCGGCAGATGCAGGCCATGCTAACGCCCGATCTATTCGACCGCATAAAGATGGCCCTCGAATCGGAAGAACAGGTCATTCTGTTTCAAAACAGGCGGGGATATTCCCCCTATGTTGAGTGCATGTCGTGTGGGTGGATACCCCGTTGCCAACATTGCGATGTAAGCCTGACCTATCACCGAAGGCATCACCAGCTGCACTGTCATTATTGTGGCTTTCAGATGGCAATGCCAGAGCATTGTACTTCCTGTACTAAAGGGGAGTTAAAAAGCCGCGGTATGGGTACTGAAAAAATTGAGGATGAGATCTCAAGGCTCTTTCCTGAAGCCCGGGTGGCCCGGGTGGATCTCGACACCACCCGCTCGCGATACGCCTTCGATAAGCTGGTGGAGCGATTGGAGCAGCGAAAAATTGATGTTGTTGTGGGAACCCAAATGATTGCCAAAGGACTCGACTTCAGTAAGGTGAGTCTGGTGGGAATTTTGAATGCCGACAATCTGATCAACTTTCCCGACTATAGGGCACATGAGCGGGCTTTTCAATTGATGATGCAGGTAAGTGGCCGATCGGGGAGGAGCGACACTCCTGGAACGGTGGTTGTGCAAACTTCGCAGCCCCACCATCCTGTTTTTGGGTTTTTACTGGCACATGATTACACCGGTTTTATGGAGCAATTGCTGGAAGAGCGCAGGTTGTTTCATTACCCTCCTTGGTACCGGCTGGTTCGGCTCACTGTTAAGCACCGGCAGCAGCATTTGGCCGACAAACTGGCAGCAGCACTTGCCGGACATCTCAGAAAGCAATCGGGATTTATCGTGCTGGGCCCAGAGTATCCCTTGGTGTCGAAGATTAAGAATATGTTTGGGAAGGAGATTTGGCTTAAATTGAGCCGAAATCTCAAACCCGAAGCAACGGGGACCATAATCAGGGAGGCTGTTGCCAAAAACCGTCTGGTAGAAGGAGGCAAAAGTGCCCTCTATTCGATTGATGTAGATCCGCTCTGAAACAAATCAATTAATCGCTAAAACCGCTGTCGGCCTTGTAGGAGGTGGTGTTCCGAAAGAGAGAAAGTAGGCAGTGGCCCAGGGGGTTTATGCAGGGGTATCTGATTTGTTTATGGGAAAAAATAATAACTTTGACCGCTATAGATAATTGCTAATATGGGGAAAATCATTGCAATGGCCAATCAAAAAGGAGGGGTTGGCAAAACCACAACGACCATCAATTTGGCAGCCAGTTTGGCTGTATTGGAAAGAAAGGTGTTGATTATTGATGCCGACCCACAGGCCAATGCAACCTCTGGTTTGGGGTTTGAACTGAAAAATATTCAGACCAGTATCTACGAGAGCATTGTCGATGAAGTTGATATTCGTAAAACCATTTTGAAAACCGCAGTCGAGAACCTCGATATGATACCGTCGCACATCGACCTTGTAGGGGCCGAGATAGAGATGCTTAACCTCCCCAACCGCGAAAAGGTATTGAAACATATTGTAGGAGCCATTAAAGATGAGTACGATTTTATCATCATCGATTGCTCTCCGTCTTTGGGATTGATTACAGTGAATGCCCTTACGGCAGCCGACTCTGTGATTATTCCGGTACAGTGTGAATACTTTGCACTCGAAGGACTCGGTAAACTGTTAAATACCATCAAGATCATTCAAACCCGGCTCAACCCGGATCTGGAGATTGAAGGTTTCTTGCTCACCATGTTCGACCATCGGCTTAATTTGGCCAATCAGGTGTACGAGGAGGTAAAGCGACACTTTCAGGAAATGGTGTTCGATACTGTTATACAGCGCAACATAAGACTAAGCGAAGCCCCCAGTTATGGCAAACCAGTGTTGCTGTACGATGCTAGTTCCAAAGGGGCAATCAACCATATGAATCTGGCGCGTGAGATTTTGCAGCGAAATGGGTTAACCAGTATGCGTCAGGCTGAAAGGGTAAATCAGATAAATTAAATGGTATGTCGAAGCGGGGTGGACTTGGACGGGGAGTGGAGTTCCTTGCCGGTGATTCCTTCAACTGCAGGGAGAAGGTTTTGGAGTATTCCGAAGTCAGACTTTCGCAGATTGAGGCCACCCAGTATGTGCCAAAATACAGTCTCGAGCGGAACGAATACCAGAGGCTACTGGAGCGTGTAAAGCTCGAAGGACTGAGCGAACCATTGTTGCTGCGTATTGCAGGGCGCGGCAAATTCCGGCTCGTTGCCGGTGAAATGAAACTGCAGGCTGCCCGGGAGGCCGGACTAAAAAAGGTTCCGGCAAAGCTGCTCCCCGCCAACGATCAGGAGGGTGGGCAGGGTGCCAGAATAATGGTAATTGCCAATCAGAAGGGAGGGGTTGGAAAAACTACCACCACCATCAATTTGGCTGCTGGATTGGCCATTCTCGATTTCCGTGTCTTGGTCGTCGATGCCGACCCACCCGACGCTACAAAGGGATTGGGCTTTGAAACGGCCGTATCTGGTATTGGCCTTACAGAGGAAGTACATAGCCACGAGCAACTGGTGAATGCAACGGTAGCTACCGAATTGAGCAACCTCGATTTGATATCTTTTCATTCTCGAAGCGCAAATGGGGGCGGCAAGAATTTTAGTCTCCCAATGGTGGAAAAGGTACTCAAAATGAATCTCGACAAGCTGCGCAATAACTATGATTTTATACTGATCGACTCCTCTCCATCGCTCGGACTCATTACGGTGAGTGCTCTGATTGCTGCCGATTCTGTGATTGTGCCGGTTCAGGGTGAGTATTATGCCCTCGAAGGTCTGGGAAAGCTTTTGAATACCATTCGGATCATTAAAACACGCCTTAACCCGGGCCTCTGTATTGAAGGATTTCTAGTGACAATGTTCGACAGTCGGCTTAACCTTTCGAACCAGACCTACCAATCCCTCAAGCAGACTTTCGGATATCTGGTATTCGATACCGTAATCCGTCGAAATGTGCGGCTGGGAGAAGCGCCGCGCGATGGCAAACCGCTATTGATGCTGGATGCATCATCGGCTGGGGCCATCAACCACCTCTATCTGGCAAGAGAGTTGGCACAGCGGAATGGTCTTTTGGACTCCCGCGATGAACGTATACGAAAAAACAAATAACAACAATATGGTAAAGAGAACCGGATTAGGCAGAGGGTTAGGCGCCCTTATTGATGATGCCGACATTGTAAAGGAACAAATTATAGGGGTTGCAGAAGTGGAAATCAGGCTAATTGAGGCGAATCCCTTCCAGCCTCGTACCAATTTTGACCAGGAGAGCCTGGAAGAGCTGGCCATATCGATTCGGGAAGTTGGGTTGATTCAGCCCATCACCCTCCGTAAAATGGAGAATGGCAATTATCAGATTATTACCGGAGAACGCAGGTTTCGGGCTGCGCAGATGGCCGGACTCGCCCGCATACCTTCGTTTATAAGGGATGTAAACAACGATGCCATGCTCGAGATGGCTGTGGTGGAAAACATTCAACGGGAGGATCTCAATCCCATCGAAGTGGGCATGAGTTACCAGCGGCTTATTGATGAGTGCAATCTTACCCAAGAGAGTCTCGCCAACCGTTTGGGCAAGAAGCGGTCGACCGTTACCAACTACCTGCGTCTGCTAAAGCTTCCGGCAATTATACAAAAAGGAATTATCGACCGAGAGCTTACCATGGGGCACGCGCGCGCCCTCATCAACATTGAAGACGCGGCCACCCAAATAATGATCTATGAACAGATTAAGAAATTTGGGTTTTCGGTCAGGAAAGTCGAGGAGATAGCCCGCTCGCTCACCGGAAAGACTGCTTCAGAAGGTTCGGCCCCATCGGAGCGACTGAAATATCCGACCCATTTTCAACCTTTCAAGGAGCAGCTCGATCTGGTATTGCAAACCCAGGTTAAGCTGATGGCCGGTGCCGATGGGAAAGGTCATGTAACCATTCCATTTAAATCGGAAGAGGAGCTTCAAAAGATTGTTAAAATCATTGGGCGGGCCAATTAATGGACCAATTGTTCGTTAAAAGTGGGATTACGATTCGTAAAAATGAAAAGTGTTGTATGGTAAATCTAGTGCTGAGAATGCTCTCCGTAGGATTGGTGCTGATTGCACTGGCCTTTCGTTCCGGGGCTCAAGAGCTACCTGTAGACACCTTGCTTACCCCCGATCAGCGGGTTCCTGAAGTTGTAATGCCAATGGAGTCAGTGGTTGAACTTGAAGAGGAGACTGCCGTCGAGGAAGTTCATTCGGCACGCAAAGCAGCCATCTATTCGGCCATCTTGCCCGGACTGGGTCAGGCCTATAACCGTAAGTATTGGAAAATTCCGCTTGTTTATGGAGGTTTTGCAGCCTTTGGTTATTTTATCCGTATGAACCACGAAAGCTACAATATTCGAAAGAATGCCTACCTCGATCTTTCAGATAACAATCCCGAAACTACATCCTACATGAACCTGCCTCAGATTATTTACTACAATCTCGATAATCCGAGTGAGGTAGCCAACTTAAAACAGGGTTTACTCAGGTCGCAGGATTATTTCCGACGCAACCGCGATCTTCTGGTGATTCTTTCGGCAGCGTTTTACGGACTCAACATCATCGATGCAAGTGTCGATGCCCATTTTTTCAACTGGGATATCAGCGATGATCTAACGCTCAATATGCAACCTTCAGTATGGCAGCACCATCAACAAAATATTTATTCATTAAATTGCACCATCCGTTTTTAACATGGATGAGAAACAGCGGAAAAACCGAGTCGAGCATGACAAATAAATTGCACAAATTTACCCTCTTTCTCTTGTTGGCCACAATGCTTCAGGGCGCTTTGGCAAACGAGCGTATGCGCAGGATTGGTCATTATGTGGTTACAGGCATCGATACTGTTTCCTATCAGACCTTGTTCATCGAGCCTGATGAGGTAATCCGTGCCATTTTTGCCGAAAAGCTCGACAGTATGGTGCAGTATTACTATTCGAGCAACATCTTTCTTCCCGATAGCAGTGAATTTGACTTTACCGTCCCTGCCGAATTGAGAATTTCTGATTCACTTCTGATAGCCCGGTTGCAAGCATTGCACACAGAGGTTCCTATGGCATTCAACC
>CAYGIQ010000010.1:27454-33069 GCA_964349885.1 uncultured Prolixibacteraceae bacterium
GTCGGTGCGCGATTTTATCGAGATGTATACTGTCAGGCGCCGCGGACAGGTTGAGATGATGCTTGGCAGGGCAGCGTTCTATTTTCCTATTTTTGAAGAGACTTTCGATCGCTACAATCTTCCTCTTGAACTAAAATATCTTGCCATAATCGAGTCGGCATTAAACCCAGTTGCCGTTTCTCGGGTTGGTGCCACCGGATTGTGGCAGTTTATGCTGGGTACTGCACGACATATGAAGATGGAGGTCTCTACTTATGTTGATGAGCGACGCGATGTTTTGCAGGCCACCGATGCGGCAGCCCGCTATCTGAGGCAGCTTTACGATATATACGGCGACTGGCATCTGGTTATTGCAGCCTACAATTGTGGTCCGGGTTGTGTAAATCGCGCCATTCGGCGCAGTGGCGGTCGCACCAGCTATTGGGATATCTACTACGCACTTCCGCGTGAAACCCGAGGGTATGTGCCCGCCTATATAGCAGCGACCTATGCTATGAACTATTACCGTGAACACCAGTTGGTCCCGAGGATGCCCGATTTTACACTGACCAGCGATACCATCATGGTGAACCGCTATCTCAATTTTGAGCAGGTGGCTTCCCAGCTTGATATTTCAGTGCAAGAGTTGCGCACCCTTAACCCAATCTATCGCCGCGATGTCGTTCCGGCGACCCAGGAAAAACCTTTGCCCCTGCGCATACCGATGGAACAGGTTTCGCCTTTCATCGACAACAGCGACCGAATTCTGGCTTGGGAGCGAGACCGCTATTTCCCCGACAACCGACTGGCGACACCGGCTACAAGCAACCGAACCACAGCCAATGCTCCGGTCGATATCAGCGGTATGGCCCGTATCAATTATACCGTTAAATCGGGAGATACCCCCGGTCAGATTGCGCGGTGGTACAATGTGCATCTGAACGACCTTACGGCATGGAACAACATTAGCAGGAATATAATACGGGTAGGTCAGCGGTTAACCATTTATGTTCCGGAAAACCGCAAGGACCATTATGAACGTATCAATCTGTTGTCGTTCAGTGCCAAACAAGAGCTGGTAGGACAACCGGTAGCCCAAAATAGCCCTGCGCAAACCACCACTGCTGCTTCGACAGTAAATGGAAACACAGAATATGAATATTATACCGTTCGGAGTGGTGACAACCTTTGGACCATTGCCCGAAAGTATCCGGGGATTTCGAACAACGACTTGATGCGATTGAACAACATTACCGACGATCGCAGTCTGAAAGTGGGTCAGCGCTTGCGTATCCGTCCCATCAGCTAATTGAATAAGCTATACTCAATGCTGCCTAAAGGTAATTCATCAACAACAGGAGTACTAAAAGAACGATGAGACCGATAACAAAGGCTGTGATGTTGCCTTTTTGCTTTGCCTGCTTCGACTTGTCCATAGTGCTTTGTTGTTAGGTTTTTAGACTTGTGATGGATACTTTTTAAGACCTGCTACATGACCATTTACTGGAGAATTCAATAGCAAGAATCTTTTCAAATTTAGAACATAACCGCATTGGTTGTTTGGTTAACCGAAAATAAATTTTGTGCAACCCATTGGGCATTTGTACCCTTTAATTTTGGTGGCTAATTGGCAAGAATGCAATACCTGGGTAGCTGAAAACCAGCGACCACCAAGACATGAAGGCGCTTGGGTTCCGTAAAAAGAACCTTCGTGTACCTTTGGGTCTTAGAGCCTTCGTGGTAAAAAAATCTGTTGTAAATATTGTTCTTTATTCATCAGAATATGTTGTAGAATATCATTATTTGAGACATCATATCTAAATATATAGATATTTTTGTAGATGTATGTTTGCGGGAGCAACGCCGCCTGCAGAACTGCCATTCTACTTAAAAAATTCAGAAATGAAGAGAACCATAGTTGGGGTTATTTTACTCTCCTTTATGCTACTGGCGACCATTACCCTGTTCAGTAACCGCGATGCGTATTACAACTTAAAGCTCGAACGCTTGAAGCAGGAGTATGCCATTAAGCCTGTATCGTCTATCGATCACTCCAAACTGCCTCAATTGCAGCGTGAGTTTAACACACCACAGGAAGTCACCGAAGCATGCATTGGCTGTCATACAGAACGCCACCGCGAGGTTATGAATTCATCCCACTGGAACTGGGAGCGGGTAACCTATGTAGAGGGACGCGGTGTGGCAGCTGCGGGCAAGAAAAATGTCCTTAACAACTTTTGCCTCGGTGCCCAATCGAACGAGATGGCCTGTGCCAAGTGTCACATTGGGTTTGGTATGACCAACGATCATTTTGATTTTGAAAATGCCCGAAATGTCGACTGTATGGTTTGTCACGATAACAGCGACGAATACCTTAAGGGTTCCTCTACGGCGGGTTATCCCGACCGCACCGTGAATTTGACCAAGGTTGCTCAAAGCGTTGGTGCCCCAGACCGGATCAATTGCGGGAGCTGCCACTTTTACAGCGGAGGTGGTAACAATGTGAAGCATGGCGACCTTGAGGCTGCGCAACTGGCAACCGACCGAACCGTCGATGTGCACATGGCTGTTAACGGTATGAATATGTCGTGTGTTGACTGTCACGAAGCCGAGAATCACCAAATGAAAGGTCGGCTCTACTCAGTATCTTCAGTCAACACCCAACGGGCCACCTGTGAGCAGTGTCATACCAATACTCCTCATTTCGATGACATGCTTAACCGCCATACGGCTAAAGTCTCTTGTCAGGCTTGCCACATACCGGAATATGCCAAGGTAAATCCCACCAAAATGTCTTGGAAATGGTCTGAAGCCGGTCGGCTGCGCGATGGAATGCCCTATCAGGAATTCAACAGCGACAGCACCGAAGAGTATCTCTCCATTAAGGGCAAATTTACCTGGGCAAAAAATGTTGTTCCCGATTATATCTGGTTCAATGGGACAGCCGACCACTACTTGCTTGGAGATACCATTAAGTCGGTTCCGGTACAGATGAATACCCTGTATGGCAGTCACGGAGATCCCTCCTCGAAAATCATTCCGGTTAAAATTCATACCGGCGATCAGCCCTACGATATCCGCTACAACACCCTTATTCAACCCAAGGTATTTGCCGAGAACGTGGGAGACAGTGCTTATTGGCTCGATTTCGACTGGCATACTGCCTCGGTAGCCGGAATGAAGCGGGTAGGACTACCCTACAGCGGTGAGTACGATTTTATTGAAACGGTTATGTACTGGCCAGTTAACCATATGGTGTCGCCAAAAGATCAGTCGGTTTCGTGTGCCGAATGTCATACCCGCGAAGGGGGTCGTCTGGCATCGCTGGCAGGATTCTACCTTCCGGGGCGCGATTATCACAAGGGGCTCGACCTGTTTGGGATTCTATCCTTTTTTGGGGCCTTGTTAGCGGTTGCGGGTCATGCGGCTGTGCGGATTATTCTGTCGGTTCGTCGCAAGAAATATGCTATGAGCATTATCGATTACGACAAACAGGAACTATCGGAGGACATTTAGTCACAAAGCTTACAAAGAATTTTCCATCTGCACCGAGTGAGAAATTTTGACCGGTGGGTGGTAACTAGAAAAACTACATTCGAATGAAGAGAGTATATGTTTACAAAGGGTTTGAACGGTTCTGGCACTGGACCCAGGCATCGCTGATCATCTTTCTTGCCTTGACTGGATTTGAGGTGCATGGGAACTTCCATATTCTGGGGTTTGAACACGCTGCCCGTTTTCACCGGGTGGCCTCATGGATGCTCATCGGACTGATCATATTTGCCATCTTCTGGCATGTGGTTACCGGCGAGTGGAGACAATACATCCCTACGACCTCTAAATTGATGGATCAGATTAAGTTCTACTCTTTCGGGATGTTCCGGGGAGAGAAACACCCCACCAATAAGAGTGAGGTAAAAAAACTCAATCCATTGCAACGAATTACCTACCTTGGATTTAAGCTGGTTCTGATTCCGGTAACTGTCATATCGGGCGTTCTCTATATGTTTCACAAAACCATCGATCAAAACAATCTGGTGGTGGTCCGTAACATCTCGCTCGAGGGCATCGCATTCTGGCATACCCTTGGCGCATTTTTATTGATGGTATTCCTGGTAATTCACGTCTACATGACCACCACCGGGCATACACCCACTTCGAACATCCAAGCCATGATTACCGGTTTCGAAGATCTCGAAGAAGAAGAAGATGACGCAACCTCATCTGAGACTCCACCAACAACAAATTACAACCCAACCAATAATAATTCTTGATATGCAGCCACCATCAAAACCCTACATGAACCCTTATCTGGCCGGATTCCTGCTTGGCCTGGTATTGCTGGCAACCATCTATATTACCGGTCGCGGTTTGGGCGCCAGCGGAGCATTCAAGAGCGTTGTGATTGCCTCCGTCGAAACCGTGGCTCCGCAACATGCTGCCAATACAGCCTACTACACCGACTATGCAGCCGAAAACCCTGAAGGTCCATGGAAAAACTTTTTGGTCTTCGAGGTGGTGGGCGTGCTCATCGGTGCTTTCTTTTCGGGTGTGCTTGCCAACAGGGTAGGTTTAAAACTGGAAAAGGGCCCCCGCGTTACCAACTCCTTGCGCATAGTCGCCGCCATTACGGGTGGTGCCCTTTTTGGGTTTGGGTCGCAGCTGGGTCGCGGTTGCACTTCAGGATCGGCACTGAGCGGCATGGCCGTATTATCGCTGGGAGGCATTCTTACCATGATGGCCATCTTTGGTGCAGCCTATGGGATGGCATATTTTTTCAGAAATCTTTGGTTAAAATAGAGCAATTATGGGACCATTAGTACCATTTATAATAAGTGAAGAGTTCAGTCTGGTGATCGCACTCTTTTTGGGTATAGGCTTTGGATTTGTCCTTGAACAGGCCGGTTTCAGTTCGACCAAAAAACTGGTAGGGCTGTTTTATGGTTATGATTTCACTGTGCTCAGGGTATTCTTTACCGCAGGCATTACTGCAATGGCGGGTGTTTTGCTGCTGGGCCATTATGGGCTGCTCGATCTCGATGTGATTTATGTAAATCCCACTTTTCTGAAATCGGCACTGCTGGGCGGCGCCATCATGGGTGTGGGCTTCATTGTTGGTGGGTTTTGTCCCGGCACCAGTGTATGCGCTCTGGCGATTGGAAAGCTCGATGCCCTTGCTTTTGTAGGTGGATCGCTGCTTGGAGTATTGCTCTTTACCGAAACCTTCCCGCTTTTCGAAAACCTCTACAGTGCCAACAATATGGGGCAGATTCGTATATCTGAATACCTCGGAATGTCGAACATAGCTTTCGGAATTGTTTTGGCGGCAGTGGCTTTGGGGGCCTTTTACGCAACTTGGCTAATCGAAAACCGGGTAAACAAACGCGAGGCATTGCTTTCGCCCCGCAACCGTAAATATTATGCCCTTGGAGTGGCTATGCTGTCGATAGTATTGGCAATCGTGGCATTTATGCCTTCGAAGGAGGCGATTATATACCACCGTATTGCTGAAGCTCAAAGGCAACAGAGTTGTGTCTTCAAGGAGATAACGGCCGACAAGCTGGCGAATGAGATTGTATACAACTATTATGCAATCAATCTGATCGACGTTCGCTCACCCGAAGCTTTTGAAGCCT
>CAYGIQ010000011.1:0-31916 GCA_964349885.1 uncultured Prolixibacteraceae bacterium
CTGCTGAACGCACTGAACGCTTCATTTGGTTCAGTCGACAGCTTTAAAGAGGCTTTTGTTAAGGCTGCTTTAACGCGCTTTGGCTCTGGTTGGGCCTGGCTTTTAAAAAGTGACAATAAACTGGTGGTTTCGTCTACGCCCAATCAGGATAATCCACTGATGGATTTGGCCGAGGTTAAGGGAACGCCCATTTTGGGTGTTGATGTATGGGAACATGCATATTACCTTAACTACCAAAACCGTCGTCCGGATTATGTAGAAGCATTCTGGAAGCTCATAAACTGGGACGAAGTCGCCACTAGGTTTAAAGGTTAGTTGATTTTTGGTTTTTTCCCCGGAGCAGAGGCTCCGGGGTTTTTTTTGCTCCATTTGCCTGTATCCTTCTTGTTTAAAGGTGGTAGGTAGGAGTCTCAAAAGTCAAAAACCCCTATACTTTCAAAAACATTCCATCGGTATGTTGATGCAACTGGCACAACCTCCCATTTACTTTTGCTTCTTATCTTGAAATAATGTGGCTCCATTCAATTGGCCATTGAAAGTGTTCATCTGCCTTTTAAACAATCATTTTCGGTTGTACTATTCAGTTGTTAAAACAATACACCAAAGCAAAAAAATACCGCTTTCGGGCATTTGCCTGAAAGCGGTTATAGGTTATAGCGGACTGAAATCTATTTCAGTTTTTCCTGAGCGCTTGTATCGTCTTCGTCATCTTCGCCTTTTGAAGCTTTTTTGAATTCACGCATTCCCTTGCCAACTCCTTTCATCAGTTCTGGAATTTTACGGCCGCCAAAAAGGAGTACAACAATGATGAGGATGATAATTATTTCTTGCGGTCCGATAAATCCGGCTAAAACAAACAAATTCATAACGGTAGATTTATTAATTCACCACAAAAATAGTTTTTTTTTCCACTCATCAACTGAAGCGACATCTTTTTGACAAAGGGAGAGATTTTATTTGAATAGTCTGATTACATCGTTGGCATTGGCAAACAAAACCAGTCCGAGAAGAACCACCATGCCTGCAATCTGTGCAAATTCCATGAATTTCTCGTTGGGTTTCCGGCCGGAAACCATCTCAAATACCAAGAACATTACATGCCCCCCGTCGAGTGCTGGAATGGGTAGCAGGTTCATGATCGCCAAAATAATGGAAATAAATGCCGTCATCATCCAGAAAGCTTCCCAGTTCCATGTTCCAGGGAAAATGTTGCCTATGGTAATGAATCCGCCCAGTGATTCATAGGCTTTGGTTTCTGGCAATAAAAAGAGTTTGAACTGTTTGAGATAGTTTTGGGTAGTTTCAATACCCCGTTGGATACCTGCAGGAACCGATTCAAATAATCCATACTGCCTAACTTCGGTCGAAAACAGACTTCCTTGTTCGATGCGGTTCGAAATTCCGAGAATTCCAGATTCGCCTACCGCCACCTCAACCGCTGTTTCCTGGGCATCGCGGAGAACATTTACCTTAATGGATTTACCCGTATTATCAGCAATATAGCGCTGAAACTGGTCTAAGTACGCGAAGGTCATACCATCGATACCGATAATTTTATCGCCCAACAATAGTCCTGCATCCTTTCCTGCCGACTCTTTAGCAAATCCGCCAACCTCGAAATCAAAAGGTATGCGCATGGTAAATAGAGTTCCCGATTTCAGGATAAGTGCAAGGTCTTCGTTTGAGATCTCAACATCCACCTGCACTCCATCTCGCTCAACCTGAACGGTTTTTGCGTTTTCGAGAACGATGGTGGGTATTACTTTGCGAAACTCCTCTACCGGATGATGGTCTACCGATAAGATTTTATCGCCGCTGCGGAATCCGATCTTTTCAGCGGTTTCAGTTACAGCAATACCGTAGGTAAGTGCGCTGGTAGGTAAATATTCGTCGCCCCATACGAAGAGCACTCCGGCATATATAACAATGGCGAACAGAAAGTTCATCGATACCCCACCCACCATTATAAGCAAACGCTGCCAGGCAGGTTTTGACCTGAATTCCCAAGGTTGCGGCGGAAGCTTCATGGCTTCCTTGTCCATCGACTCGTCAATCATACCCGAGATCTTTACATAGCCACCCAAAGGAAGCCACCCAATTCCATATTCGGTTTCTCCCTTTTTGAACTTAAATAACGAAAACCAGGGGTCGAAAAAGAGGTAAAACTTTTCGACGCGGGTTTTAAAGAGACGTGCAAAAAAGTAGTGTCCAAATTCGTGAAGGACCACTAAAATCGAAAGACTAAGTAAGAGTTGGGCTGTTTTTACCAGTACTTGTTCCATTAATATGTTTTGAGTTTATAAACGTTTATCTATCAACAACTGGGTTGCATCTCTGGTTGTTGAGTTGGTCAAAATTATATCATCGAGCGATGGGTGTGCTATATAAGTGGCTTGTTCAAGGGCCGTTTCAATAAGATCGGACATTTCGAGAAAGCCAATTTTCTGTTGCATAAAGGCACAGATTACCACCTCGTTGGCTGCATTCAGTACACATGGCATATTGCCACCGGTTCGAATTGCCTCGAAGGCCAGCGCCAGATTTCGAAAGCTTTCCATATCGGGAGGTTCGAACGTAAGCGAGGGGTAGTCGAGAAAGCTGAATCGTGGATAATCGTTTTCAAGTCGGAGCGGAAAGCCCAATGCATACTGTATGGGTAGCCGCATATCGGGCAGTCCAAGCTGGGCTTTGATCGACCCGTCTCGAAATTGCACCAGAGAATGCACAATCGACTGAGGGTGAACAATAACCTCAATTTCGGAGGGAGATAACCCAAAAAGCCAATGTGCTTCGATCATCTCAAATCCTTTGTTCATAAGGGTTGCCGAATCGATGGTGATTTTGATGCCCATATCCCAGTTGGGATGTGCTAGAGCATCGGTTGGGGTAATGTGCTGCAGTTCTCTTCGTTTTTTTCCCCTAAATGGACCTCCGGAGCAGGTAAGAATAATCTTTTCAGCCGGATTCATGTGCTCACCGACCAGACACTGCAAAATGGCCGAATGTTCTGAATCGACCGGCAGGATGTCGACCGACTTTTCTCTGGCCATTCGGGTTACGATTTCCCCTGCCACCACCAGCGTTTCTTTGTTGGCTAAGGCAATTTGTTTGCCAGCTTCAATGGCTTTCAGCGTTGGGATAAGTCCGGAGTATCCCACCATTGCAGTAAGCACCACATCGACCGTTGTCATTTGCACAACCTGACCAATGGCATCGCTGCCTGCAAATACTTTAATGGGCAAATCAGACAGGGCCTCTTTTACCAGCTTGTATTTCTCTTCGTTGCTGATAACCACGGCATTGGGATGAAAGGTTCGGGCCTGCTCAATGAGCAATCCAGCATTGTTGTTGGCGGTAAGCACCTCCACTTCAAACACATCCTTGTTGCGGGCAATCACTTCGAGTGCCTGCTTACCAATGGAGCCGGTAGAACCGAGTATGGCAACACGTCTCTTCATTGGTTAAAATACAATATATTGTTCGGGGTCGATGGGCCTTCCCTCATGCCATAGTTCAAAGTGGAGATGAGGACCTGTGGTAAGCTCTCCGGTGTTCCCTACAATGGCAATAGCTTCACCACCATTTACCCGGTCGCCACTTTTTTTCAGCAGCGAAGCGTTGTGTTTATAGGCCGATGCAAGGTTGTTGTCGTGTTGAATGTAAATTACATAACCAGTATCGATGGTAAATTCAGCAAAAACTACTGTACCACTTAGTACAGCCGTAACTCTGGCGTTGGGCTGTGTAACAAGATCAATCCCGTAGTGCCCCCTTGTTGCATTAAATCTATTGGTGATCAAGCCGCTCACCGGTTGGAAAAAATGAAGATTTCCAAGATTCCCCATCGGGTTTCGGGAGCCTTGCATCGATAGGCTAAGTCGCTCCTCTAGAATTTTATCCTGAAAAATGGAGTCTTGATTGAGTTGAGGCAGGTTTCGAACAGCCTGACGCGAAGAGCCTGTGGGTATATTGTCGGAGTAATCGGGCGGTTCTTCGCCCCGCATAATGGCACCGATGGATTCAAAGAAACGATCTCGCTTAATGATTTCCTGTTCGAGTGAATCTACCAGCAGTGCATTGCTGATGAGCATTTCACGGTATTCTGTTCTGGGATAACCGGGAATGTACTCCCTTAGTTGGGTGCCGGCGATTAAAAAAATGACCGAAACGATAAGGAACGCAGACGCGAGGCTTATTATGGTAAAAACCTTTATCCGACTCAGCTTTACGGTCCATACCGACTGGAAGGTGGTATCGTTGTAAATGATGAGACGGTAGCGGTTTCTAAGTTTTTGAAGTATTCTTTCTCTTATAGTGCGCAGCGCCATATTGTTTCCATTGGAACGCCACAAAATTAGCAAGTTTTCAACAATCGGTTGGTATTTAAGCTTTTTTTAGAATGGATAGACAATTGCAGTGGTCCAGTTTGATTCTTCGCCCTCCCCAACAGAACTGCTCTGGTAGATCTCCATCGGGGAGCCACCAAGCGTAAGTCCGCGCTCTTCCATCCATTGTTGCACAGCTGTATGCCCCAGCTCCAGATTCTCGAAACCGCCCTTAAAATGGGTAATGGCGCATGTGGTTTCGGGAAAGACCCCGGTTTGAACAATTCCTCCTTTCAGATCAATGGGTGTCTCAATGGGATATCCGCATTCAATGTCGACCCTATCGTCGCCAATGGCATGGTAAATGGCAAACGGATGCCCTATAATGGTGAAAGTTCCCATCTCGGCTGCTTCGGTCAATTGCTGATACAGCTCTCCCATAAGGGTATTTAACTGTTCCCATTCCACTTGCCTGCGGATGCTCACATAAGGGAAAGCATCGATAAGACCACGTTCCACCAATTGCATGCCTTGCGCAAAAAACATTTCGGAGGTAGCGGTCAGGTTGGTAGCTGCCTTGCTCAAATTCTGCCGTTGATTTAGCCAAAAGAACACCGACTTCCATCCCTCTGTTTTGATTGCCATATGCCAAATTACCAGAGTAGACTGATCGGTTTCCGAAACATCAATTCTGCTTACTGCAAAGGCTTTTTGAGGGAAATCCATGGCAATTTCAACCGTCTGATGCGGGTTAGAGGTGGTAATCGTAAACCTTTGAATGTAGGATTCGTCGGCAGTTTGTTGCCAAAGCACCCATCCGCCTCTGCCTACACCAGAGTTGCCATAATTGGGTGGAAGATCGGCTGGCTGCCAAGGCGACCAGAGCTCCCAGAAACGCAGGTCGTTCATCTGGGAAAAGACTACATTTGCGGGCGCATTAATTTGTCTGGATTGTCTGATTATTAAGGTTTCAGGAAAGAAATAGGGGGTGATAATTGCGAAGGCCAGAACAACCCCGACGATCAAAATGACTCTTTTTTGTTTGCTCATGGTGCACTTTATTTGGCTGTGTAAATATACAAAAAGCAGAGGGAGTGGCGATGAGACGGGTAACCTCTTACCTTGTTCTGTGTTAAAGCTGGTATGCATAGGGGCTTGAAGGCCGCAGACTAAAATCTTTTAACAAATATTGTATAACTTCGGAAACCACTTTGGGGTACCTACTAGGTAGTTTTAATTAAGTTTAAGAAGTTGAAAACCAATTGACTAAAACATGAAAAATGCACTCCTGTTTGTCGCAGTCATTGCCGGTCTCTGGCTTTCCGGTTGCAAAAAAGATGGTAACACCGATGAGCTCTATACCTGGCTCACAGAGAAAACCTGGCGAACCGATACCCTTATTGTGAATGGTTCGACCCCAACCGGTGTTTTGGGCGAACGGTTTGAAAAGTTTCGCGGCGATGCCAGATTCAATGAAGATGGCTCCGGAAAATTTGGAAGTTACGAGGGTACTTGGCGTTTCCCTGATAAAACACGCAAACAGCTGGTTATAAGCGCCGATTCGTTGGGATTTCCGCTAACCACCGATATTGTTGAACTTAAAGCCAACTCTCTGAAGATAACTACCGCTCTTCCCGATCTTTGGGGAGATGAGGGAACGTTGAACATTCGTATTACCTTCCGTCCAAAATGAAACTGTTTGGGCTGATATTGCTCTCCCTATTCCTAGGTTTTTCCAAGCCTGTAAAGGCCGATGGATTTGTATCGGGTCGAATAATGGAGGGCGACAGTGGCAATGGGCTACCCGGCGCTACCGTTACGTATAGAAGGGGTGGCGGATCGGTTGCCGGTTCCGATGGCCGGTATCTGGTAAGGTTACCCGAGGGCAGTCAAACGCTAACTTTTCAGTTTCTAGGGTATTCAACTGTTGCGCAGACAGTCAACATCGCGCCAGGCGATACGGTTATGCTCGATGTAAAACTCTTTCCTTCATTGGCCGAAATAGATCAGGTGGTGGTGAGTGCAAGTCGCATTGAACAGCGCTTGTCGGAGCTTACCGTTTCGCTGAGTGTTATTAAGCCCCAATTTCTCGAAAGTGCGCACATCAACGATGCTCAGGAGTTGATCAACAAATCCCCCGGAATTGAGGTTCTCGACGGCCAGGCTTCGATAAGGGGTGGGAGTGGTTTTAGTTATGGCGCCGGGAGCAGAGTGCTTGCTCTGATTGATGGTTTGCCTGTAATGGCTCCCGATGCTGGAAACATCAGGTGGCAGTTTCTTCCGCTCGACAATGTTTCTCAAATTGAAATCATTAAGGGTGCCTCTTCGGTTGCTTACGGATCATCTGCCTTGAACGGCATCATCAACTTCCGGACAGAAAATGCGCTGCCATATCCCGTGACACGATTTTTTTTGGAGTCGGGATGGTTTGATGCTCCCTCCAATCGTGATTGGAAATGGTGGAGTTCTCCTAGAATTTTCAGCAGCGGTTCGGTCTCCCATCTCCAGCGCATGGGGAATACCGATGTGGGTATTGCAATGTTTTTGCTGAACGAAAACAGCTATCGCACCCTTAACGACGACAAGCTTGGCCGTTTAAGCTTGAAACTAAAAAGACGTCATGCATCCAATGAGGGTCTCTCTTACGGTATCAATGTTAATGGAGGATTGACTGAAAAAACCGATTTTTTACTTTGGGAGAATGCAACAACAGGTGCACTGAGGCACTCCGAAACTTCCGCCAGAGAGCTCAACAGTCTCTTTATGGCAGTCGATCCATTTTTAACACTCTTGCGTGAAAACCATCACCGGCATGAGCTGAAGGGCAGGATACAACACTCCAATAATCGATTCCCCGACGCAGCCGAAAACGAAAGTAAGGCAACCAACTTTTATGCTGAATATCAATATTGGCGAAAGTTTACAGAGTTTATCAGCTTGAATGCAGGCATTTCCGAAAACTTTAGCATTATCGTTTCCAATTTTTATGGCGACCATACTGCCTTTAACGTTGGCGCTTTTGCACAGCTTGATGTGTCACTTGCCAGCCGACTTAAACTGGTCTCGGGGATGCGACTGGAACAAAACCTACTCAATGGGGTTGCCGACAAACCTGTACCCCTTCTTCGTACCGGGGTTAACTACCGTTTGCACGACTATACCTTTATGCGGGCTTCTTTTGGAATGGGCTACCGATATCCCTCCATTGCCGAGAAATATGCAGCAACTACTCTGGGTTCGGTTAGAATCTTTCCGAGTCCGTTGATTGAATCGGAATCGGGCTGGAATGCCGAACTTGGAATAAAACAAGGTATTGGCACCCGGTTTTTAAAGGGACAAGCAGATCTGGCGCTGTTCTATTCAGAGAACCGCAATTTGATTGAATATGAGTTCGGATTGCACATCGATCCTTTCAATGGCACCAGCGGTTTTGGCTTTAAAGCCTCGAATCTGGAAGCTTCGAGGGTATATGGCTTGGAGTTGGAATATGTATTAACTGGTAAAACCGGACCAATTGAGCACCAGGTGAGTGGGGGATATGTATATATGTATCCGGTTGAATTCAATCCGATAACTGGGATAAATACGGGAAGTTTGCTGAAATATCGACGCCATCATGCTGGGAGTTTCAGCCTGTTCAGTAGCCTCGGTCGTTTCGAAACCGGAATTAACCTGAACGTTAAATCAAGAATGCTCAATATCGACAGGGTTTTTCTGGCTCCCGAAACCAGAGAAAGTCTCTTGCCCGGATTCTTTGAATACTGGAATAACCACAATACCGGCTATTTAATAGCCGATGTGCAGGCGGGTGTAAAACTTACCGAACGCTACAAATTGTCGTTGGTTGTGAAGAACCTCACCAACGTTGAGTATATGGGTCGACCGGGCGACATACAACCCGTTAGAAACTTCAGTATTCGGGTAAGCGGTCGCCTATAAAAAAACTGGCCGACTCAAGATGGCCGGCCAGTAATATAGATGTGGATTCTCGTATTATTCTGGGAGTCCGTATTTTTCAAGCACATAATCTATGTCTTTGTCCCCGCGGCCACTCAGATTTACCAAAATCGATTTATGTGGCTCTTCTCTGGCAAGTTTCAATGCATAGGCAACTGCATGCGAACTTTCGAGGGCAGGAATGATACCTTCGAGCCGGCTCAATTCATAAAATGCATGGATGGTCTCCTCGTCTGAAACCGAGGTATAGTTAACTTTGCCCATATCCTTGAGCATACTGTGTTCTGGTCCAACGCCTGGGTAGTCGAGACCGCTGGCACAGCTGTAAACAGGACTGGGTTCTCCGTTTTCGTCTTGCAGTAGGTAACATTTAAAGCCGTGAATGATGCCGGGTTTACCCAGGGTCATGGTAGCGGCATGTTCGCCGTAATCCAGCGACCTGCCTGCCGGTTCAACCCCATACAGGAAGGTTTCGCTGTCGTCGAAAAATGCGGAGAAGATACCCATAGCGTTGCTCCCGCCTCCGACACAGGCCAAAACATTGTCGGGCAATTCCCCGGTCATTTCGAAAAACTGCTCACGGGCTTCAATTCCGACCACACGCTGGAACTCTCTTACCATCATAGGAAATGGATGAGGTCCAACCACCGAACCAATACAATATATAGAGTTTATAGGGTCTTCGAGATAAGCCAGAAAGGCCGAATCGACTGCCTCCTTGAGGGTTTTCAGGCCGTGGCTTACAGGCACCACTTTGGCGCCCAAAATCTTCATTCGAACGACATTGGGGTGTTCTTTGTGAATGTCGACTTCTCCCATGTGGATTTCACATTCAAGGCCGAAATAGGCTGCGGCTGTCGCCAAAGCAACCCCATGCTGGCCCGCCCCTGTTTCGGCAATTAGCTTCTTCTTGCCAAGATGTCTTGCCAAAAGTGCCTCTCCCATACAGTGATTTAGCTTGTGGGCACCGGTGTGGTTCAGGTCTTCTCTTTTAAGGTAGATGCGACCACCATACTTTTCGGACAACCGGTTGCAGAAATAGACCGGGGTTGGCCTGCCCTGATAATGTTTCCGGATGCTGCGTAATTCCGAAATAAAGTTGTGCGACTTACTGATGCTGTGGTAGGCATCGGCAATTTTCTTCATCTCTGTTTCCAGTTGAGGAGGAATAAAGGCGCCACCATACTCTTTATAGAATCCAGTCTCGTCGGGAAAGGTTTTAAAGTAGTTGGAAGTAGTTGACATGGTTTTGTATTGTTTTAGTATTAGCAATGCCCCAAAGTAAGAGAATTTCCTAAAATGTTTGCCTCTTTGCTTATAATTTGGCGGTTCTTTCGGTCGATATCTTTTGCCGGATCAGCTGATCTTACTTTTTTATGGGTTGTGTCGCCTGAGCAAATCGTTAACCAGGACTTTCTGAAAAATAAGGTCTTTGGTTCCCTCGTAAACAATTCCGATGGTTTGCTCATCTACCATTGTCATACAGGAGTATCCGTAACCCGCTGGAGGGTAGAGTTCAGTCTGAAGCAGTTCAGGCCACGTCAAACCACCATCGAGGCTGGTTTTTATGGTCATATTTGTTCGGGTTTCCCTACTGTTTGGATTGCTGAAGAACAGGACCTGATGTGATGTGTTGCCAGTCGGCACATTGGTCGAGATCAGGCTTGCCATGCAATTGGGTTCTTGAAGGGCTCCGTTCGATGAGGGGTGTATCGTCCAGGTTTTCCCCAAGTCGGTGGTGACCGACACTGCTCTGCCGTTGCTGTCGCCTTTATCGGTTCGGTTGCGGTCGTCGCGCATGTTGAGCATTAAAGTACCATCGGCAAGTTCAACCACCTGAGCCTCGGTTGTATTGGGCCGGGCGCCGGTGCCAATATGCCAATTGTTTCCAGCATCTTTACTATAGATAATGGTGGCATGGGCTGTAAACTGTCCGCCATCGAGGGCTTTTTTGCCAATATCCTCTTTAAATTGGGCCGGAAAAACCAGTGTTCCGTCGCGCATTGTGATTCCGGCTCCCGGTCCCTGAAGGAGCAGCGACCATTTTGGATCTTTGATTTGCCGGGTAATGTTAATTGGCTCCGACCAGGTTAGTCCGTCGTCGGTACTTTTACTGAGGATAAATTGGCCGGTCTCATGGGGTTCCATACCGGGCTGTGAGGCCCACCAAAGCATCTGATCGGGTGCCGATCCGCTCATCCATAGGGCAGCAACCCAGATAGTGTGGTTGTTGGGGTCGTAAAGTATGGCCGGGTCGCCTATACCGTTCAACCTTTCCGAACGACCACCCCATTCGCCCATATCCATGATGACTTTCATCGGTTCCCAGGTAACTCCCCCGTTGGTACTGCGGCTCATGCCAATGTCTATATCTTCCTGAAGGTCTTTGCTGTTGTTGTATCGGTTGTCGTAAACCGCCACGAGCGTTCCGGTGTTTGTCGTAATTATTCCAGGAATTCTATAGGTGTCTGTGTTATCCTGGCCTGAAGCCCTAAGCAGCGTGGCTGGACGAAAAACAAAACTGGAAGGCGCTTCCACCATAATACTTTCGTGGTTGCTGAAAGAGACATTAATTCGTTCAATCTCAAATGTCGACAACAACGAGGCAAACTCCTCGACATGAAAATTGATCATAATAGAATGTGATCCCTGGGTCAATGCTCTCTGCCCCACAATTGTTAACTTTTCGGCCGTTGCAATCTGTTTACCAAAAAGAGCATTCTGTTTAGTCGACGGATTGGGTGTATAAATAAATGCTTCAAGTTCAGCCAGGTCGTTAGTTCTGCTGGTTTCTGTCAGATGGATTTCAAGTTGGGTTAACAGAAGGGGAGCATCTCCAGCTGATACCTCCAGTTTTATTTCTGCTTGAGGTGTGTTGTTGCGCTGGGTAAAGAGCGGCATTTTATTCAGAATCATTTCCGCAGAAACAATTTGTGGTACGTCCGACGTAAAAGCTTCACTCTTTTTGAAGTGAAAACCGGTTGCAAGGAACATAACTGAGATTAGCAGATTTCGAGAGAACCTAGACAATTGCACGTGCATACATTCTGTTTTGATGGGCTGTTGTTTTGATGTCTTGAAGATACTATGGTTTTTTACATTTTAATTGGAGGGTTCAATGGCCCCTCTGAGACCCCTTCTAATCAAATCGATTAAAAACGGTTCTGCTTTTTGTAGCCGGCATTCTGTTAAGTCAATGCATTGCCAATACGGCCTACATCGAAGGGGCACCACAAACAGGCCTATAGGATCGTTAAAACGGGCTGGGTAAAAAACAATTGGGGTTTCTGAACATCCAACTTCGGCCGAAAAAACAATTGGGTTACTTCCTTATTTGGCCCATCGCAAAAGACAAAGAACGGAAACCAAAATGTTTATGGGCTCCGTTCTTTGGAAACATCAGACAATAAACGCCGTTGCCTTACTAACTCAGTGGATGACTTAGTTTTTCGAGGTAAATGGTACGAATGTCTTGCAAATAGTCGATGTCGAGTTTGTCGGAATAGATTCGTACAAACTCATTCAGTTTACCATTGTAATAAAACGAACCATAGGCAGCATCAAATTTGCTGCCGAACCAGTTGTATTTAACCTGCCGTGTAATTTCTTCGAACAGCTTCCAATCAAGATATCGGGGAATGATAATATATCCGTGGTAGTCTTCCCGCAGGTCGATGAATACGTTGGGTTCTACCTGTTTTAAATAGAGCATTTTTACAATCCTGATTAAGGCCTCGTATTCCCCCTGTTTTTTCGATGCTTTTAAAGAGAGGATGCCCTTCTTCTCGAATGCCCGTTGAAGCGGTTCCAGCAGGTTGTAGTTGCCAAAGTGCCTCAACCTGATAACCGGAAACTCCTCGTTGAGCAAGGTCAGAATACCTTTCCCGGCATCGAACCGTTCTTCGAATTGTGGTTGAATGTGATCTAAAGCGCGCAGAACCTCTTCCAAACGGTAGGGTTTTTCAAGTGCGAGATAAAGATATACAGGCGATGAATTGTCGGGAGCATCATCGTAATATCCTGGAAAAGGATCTGGCGATTCAAAAACCAGAGAGCCGGGAACAATTTTATCCTCCAGAATGGTAAGTTTTTCGATCTTAACCAGATTGCTGAAAACTTCCATTTTTTTGTTGTATTCCATAATTGATATATTTGAAAGGATTTAATTCAATATACGAATGCCCGTTAAAGTTGTTCACCTTCCAGACATAGGAAATGTTACTTTTTCGCAAAATTTACGAATAAAAAACATCAAAATAAGCGTCAGGGCTTCCCGTGAGGTAAGGATTTCTTTTCCGATGCAGGTATCGTTTCATGAAGTCATGAATTTTATTGATCGCCATAAGTCCTGGATTTCCGAACAAAAACAGAAATATCAGCAAAATCTTCCGAAATTTGATTTTCCGATAAAAACACGCTACCACACCATACGGATTCAGCCTGAAGGCGAAAAATTCAGGGTGGTACAAAAAGATTGGTATATAACCATTTTTTATCCACCGGGAACAGCACCCGACAACCCCTTGTTTACCGAATATACAAAGAAGCTGCTGGATGAGACGCTCCATCGTGAAGCCAAACAGTATCTCCCAATGCGTATTTCGGAGCTGGCTCAACGTCATGGTTTTGCTTACGGGAAGGTAACCATTCGCAACAACCGAAGCAATTGGGGAAGTTGCTCTGGGCGAAACAACATAAACCTCAATTATAAGTTGATGAAGCTGCCCGACCATCTCATCGACTTTATTTTGCTGCACGAGTTGGCGCATACCCAGGTTAAAAATCATGGTCCCAAGTTTTGGGCGCTGCTCGATGCTTTGTCTGGTGGAAATTCAAAAGCTTACACCCGCGAGGTGAAAAAATTGAACACATTGGCCTTTTAAACCTCTACTTGAACCTTACTACCTATGGATTGGCAATATTTACTTTCGACGACACGACTTGGCCTTGAGGATCAGAATAGTGTGCAAAGGGAGGAGGACAGAAGTCAGTTTCAGCGCGATTATGACCGGATTATTTTTTCTGCTGCTTTCCGCCGCCTGCAAAATAAGACACAGGTGTTTCCGCTCCCGGGTAAAATATTTGTTCACAACCGATTAACCCATACATTGGAAGTTGCCAGTGTGGGAAGGTCGCTGGGGCATAGGCTGGCCGAATGGCTGTTTCAGAGGAATGAGATCAGCAATCCAGCCATGATTAGCGAGATTGGCTCGGTTGTTTCGGCGGCTTGCCTTGCCCACGATCTCGGAAATCCGCCATTTGGTCACTCCGGAGAATCGGCCATTGCCAATTATTTTTTGCACGGCGGTGGCAACCATCTAAAATCGGAATTGAGCGATGCCGAATGGAAGGATTTCACCTGTTTCGATGGCAATGCCAATGCATTCAGGCTTTTAACACACGCATTTGCTGGTAAGCGAAAGGGAGGTTTTGCCCTCACATATACAACCTTGTCGGCCATCGTAAAATATCCATTTGAATCAACGGCTGCGACAAGGCAGAAACTCGGTTTTTTTCAGTCTGAGAAAAACACGTGGCTGCACATTGCCGGTGAATTGCAACTTCCTCAGATTGATGCCAACCCATTACAATTTGCACGGCATCCACTGGTCTACCTGGTCGAAGCTGCCGACGACATTTGTTATCAGATTATGGATGTTGAGGATGCCTTTAAGCTTGGAATTTTAAGTCTTGAGGAGACCAAGGATCTGTTTATGGCCTTTGTTGGGACACAGGGCACCCAAGTCTCTAGGTCGATTAAAGAGACATTGCAAAGGGTGAGCGACCCGCACGAGCAGGTAAGTTATCTCAGGGCTGGTACCATTGGTCAACTTACCCAAGCCTGTTTTGGGGTGTTTACCAACCGCTATTCCGAAATCATGGAGGGTAGATTTAACCGCTCGCTGCTGAAGGAGATCCCCGATGATCTCAGGCAAGCCATGCAGAAGGTTCAGTCGGTATCGGTAAGCCGAGTTTACAACCACCGCACAGTTGTAGAAATCGAAGTTGCCGGATACCGGATTCTGGGAACACTTATGGATGAGTTCATTGATGCTGTTTTGCATCCGGAGCGGCCTGCCAGTGGTAAATTGTTACAGCTGATGCCGGCACAATACCACAATACTCAGCCCGGCGTGTATGCAAAAGTTCAGACGGTTGTAGATTTTATTGCCGGAATGACCGATGTTTATGCCCTTGATCTCTATAGGAAAATTAAAGGAATAAGTTTGCCGCAAATTGGTTGAGCAGACCATTCGCTTAATAATTCGACAGTTCAGCGCGTTACCTCTCATTTTTTTGCGAACTTTGCACCGGAAATTTATCAATGGTTCATGAGCAGAGAAAAAAGCGATAGCCGCAGTGGAAGCGGCAGGTCCGGAGCAAGGGCAGGAAGTGGAGCCCGCATCGGTAAAAGTGCAGCACCCAGCAGGGGGCGCTCCGAAAGGGCGGCAAGTCCTGGGAAACGATCTATCGCAAGAGCAGGTCGCAGTGAGCGGCCAGCTGGAGGTACCGTTCGTCGGGTAATCGACAGAGCCCGTCGCCGCGAAGCCACTTCCGACGACACCCCTGTTAAGCGCAGATTGTCCGTAAGGGATAGATCCGACCGGCCTGAAAGACCCACTGAAAGAATAGGCAGGCCTACGTTAAGGCGATCTGCATCTGCCGGAAATGATGCAGGACCCAAGAGATTGTTGTTGCGGGGAGTGCGAAGGCCATCAAAACAGGAGTTGCTTAGAGAGCTTGGAAAAGAGGAGGAGTGGAAGGAAAATCGGCGCCCCGGAAAACGCCGCGCTGAATCGTTGAAGAATACAGACGGCTCTATTCGGCTCAATAGGTTTATTGCAAATGCAGGTATCTGCTCGCGACGCGAAGCCGACACCTATATTGCTGCCGGTGTGGTAACCATCAACGGCAAATTTGTAACCGAACTGGGGACCAAAGTTCAACCCGATGACGAAGTTCGGTTCGATGGTCGCCTGATTACTCCCGAAAGGAAGGTCTATCTCCTGCTTAACAAGCCCAAGGATTTTGTAACTACCACCGACGATCCGCATGCTACACATACCGTAATGGAATTGGTGAAAAACGCCTGTACCGAAAGAATATACCCAGTTGGTCGCCTCGACCGCAATACCACCGGGCTGTTGCTGTTTACCAACGACGGCGAGATGGCTAAAAAGTTATCCCATCCTTCGGCTCAGGTAGAAAAGGTGTATCAGGTTACCCTCGATAAAGTAGTATCGGTTAGCGATCTGCAGGAGATTGCCTCAGGGATCGAACTGGAAGAGGGTGTTGTTTCTGCCGATGCCATCTCATTTGTGGAAGGACAGGAGAAGAGTGTGGTTGGTATTCAAATACACTCTGGCCAAAATCGGGTAGTTCGACGAATCTTCGAAAAATTGGGCTACCGGGTAAAAGCCCTCGACCGCGTTTCCTATGCCGGCCTAACCAAGAAGAACATACCACGGGGTAAGTGGCGTATGTTAAATCCCCAGGAGGTAAACTACCTTAAGATGCGATAGCGCAATTGAACGTTGCGGTTGTAATTTACTGCCCGTAAAAGCTACCAATGTAGACGATGGAAAAAGAATTTCTGGAAATCGTAAAGGCGAACCAGGGAATCATTCACAAGGTGTGCAATATTTATTGCGACGATGAAAATGATCGTAACGACTTGGTGCAGGAAATACTTGCCCAGCTGTGGCGTTCGTATCCATCTTTCAGGAAGGAGGCAAAATTTACTACCTGGATGTATAAAGTGGCGATAAACACTGCCATAACAGCATTTAAAAAGACCAAACGTAAACCTGATAAAACCCGTTTAACCTACGACAATTTTCAGATTCCTGACGACAATTCGGCACAAATTAAGGAGGATAACCTAAGATTGTTGCGCGATGCTGTCTCGAAATTAACTGGTATCGAGAAATCGATTATTTTGCTTTTTCTGGAAAACAAGGGTTATGAGGAGATTGCTGAGATTACCGGTATCACGCAGAATTATGTTCGGGTGAAAATGAATCGGATTAAAAAGAAGCTGAAAATACTGATCACTGCAGAAGAGGAGTAGCTATGGATATACGAGCATTGCAAAGTGCATGGAATGCACTCTCTGCTTCAGATGTAGAAACGTCTGTTTTAACAGAGGATGAGATTAAGCGGTTGCTGTCGAGAAGGACTGTTACTTTGCTCGATCGAATAGACAAAAATATCCGTTGGAGTGTGGCTCTGGTGATGCTTTTTATTGGATTCACCTATGTAGGCGAGTTGCTTTGGGTTAGTGGCAACGAAAACCTGAGTCCAATGATGGAACGGTTGCCTATGTGGCTTATTGTTCTGAACCACGCAATCAACTTCTTAACCATACTCCTTTTTGTCCTACTGGCCATCAACTACCGAAGGGCCATCCGAAAATGCAACGAAAACACCGATCTCAGGTTGGTTCTCGAAAGGATGATTCATATTCTTTACGTATACCGACGGTTTTTTGTGTTGGCCATGGTTGTTTTTATGATGGCGTTTGCGGTGGGATTTATTGCAGGTTTCTATGATGGCCTTAACAATGGTTCAGAGGCCATCAAATCATGGTACGTTGATTTGATGGCTATAGGAATTCTTATCCTTTTTTCAATTTTACTCTATCTGCTTCTGCGCTGGTTGTTCAGGCGACTTTATGGCAATCATCTGCGAAAGCTAACCGCAACGCTTAAGGAACTCGACGAGCTCGATGGCAACGACTAACAAATGGTTTTTCAAGCTTGCGGCAGTTTCTATGAAAATCGACAGGAAGGTTGTAGTTCGCTTTAAATAGTGCTTGAAAAATTTGGACTACTTTTGCGAAAAGCATCACAGTTATGACATTGATTAAATCTATTTCGGGAATTCGTGGTACCATAGGCGGAGCTCCCGGAAACTCACTCACACCTCCCGATATCGTTAAATTTGTCTCGGCCTATGCGGCCTGGACCAAGGCCACCAAGAAAGCGCAAAAGCACAAAATTGTGATTGGCCGCGATGCACGCATCTCCGGACCCATGGTGAATTCACTTGTAGTATCGACGTTAGCCGGTATGGGATGCGATGTTGTGGATATTGGTCTGGCGTCAACCCCAACGACCGAAATTGCAGTGCAAGAGGAGGCTGCCGATGGTGGGATTATTATAACGGCCAGTCATAATCCCCGTGAATGGAATGCATTGAAATTGCTCAATGAACGCGGTGAATTTATTTCTGCATCCGATGGTGCAACCATCTTGCAGTTAGCAGATGCAGGCGACTTTGTATATGCTGAAATTGATGAATTGGGTAAAATCTCCAAAGTCGATTATACACAAAAACATATTGAGCGGGTAGTCTCCCTTGACCTAGTGGATGAGGTGGCAATTGCCGCGGCGGGTTTTTCCGTAGCAGTAGATGCTGTCAATTCAGTTGGGGGAATTGTTTTGCCGGCTTTACTTAAAGCGCTGGGGGTAATGAATGTTGTTGAAATCAACTGCGAACCCAACGGACAGTTTGCGCACAATCCAGAACCTCTTGCTGAGCATCTTGCCGAAACTTGCGCTTTGGTTCGCCGGTCGGGAGTAGATGTGGCTTTTGTTACCGATCCTGATGTCGATCGTCTGGCGGTTGTTTGCGAAGATGGAACCTTATTTGGCGAAGAGTATACGCTGGTTGCCGTTGCCGATTATGTACTTTCGTTGACACCTGGCCCTACTGTGTCGAATCTCTCATCGAGCAGAGCATTGAACGATGTTGCAGCATGGTATGGATGCACCTACAGTGCGGCTGCTGTAGGCGAAGTGAATGTTGTGGAGAAGATGAAGGAGGTGAATGCAGTAATAGGAGGCGAAGGGAATGGGGGTATAATTTATCCTCCCAGTCACTATGGAAGGGATGCCCTGGTAGGAGTGGCACTTTTTTTAACACACTTGGCCCGGAGTGGAAGAACGGTTTCGGAGCTTCGAAAAACCTATCCGGAATACCATATGTCCAAGAACAAAATTGAGTTTTCGGCCGATGTCGATGTGGATAGGATATTGCAGCGGATGGCGGAGATCTATGCCGGAAACCCTGTAAATACCATAGATGGCGTAAAAATTGATTTTGAAAATTCCTGGATACATTTGCGAAAATCGAACACGGAACCCATCGTAAGGGTATATACCGAAGCAGCTACAGCCAAAGAGGCAGTGCGTTTGGCAAATCAAGTGATGCAGGAAATGAGGTCGGTGGAAAAAGATTCTTAGCGCACAGAACCAATCACATAGAGTACTGCCGTTTCTTACAACGGCTGCACGAATGTTGTCTGTTGCCTCCTGACGGGTTTTTATCGGTAACACCGAAAGATTATCGTCATTATGTTGGATTATTCTCAGAAAGTGTATTTTTGCTTTGTATTTTTGCCAATCAAGGTTATGCTGTTCATTATATGATATTTAGAACGAACACAACCGAAAGAAATAGCATAAGAGTATTTTCCCTTATTAAACCAACCATACATGTCGCGTAAAAAGAAAAATCAAGAAAAGGGCAAACTGGCAGCAATGGATATTCAACCCATTGATGTTCTGCTGGGGACTATACTGACAGTATACATTTTAATCCCCACTTTTGCCCCCAATCTGATGTCGATCGACACCAACACCACCAAATTTCTGGCCCTGTCGATGGTTAATTTGGCGGTCTTTGTTTTGTTAATTACCCACAAGCGCATCAACCTGCAGTCAGGGTTTTTTACCCGTTTTTTTATAACCAGAATTGGGATGGCCTACACTGGGTTTATGGTGGTTTCTTTGCTTTCGTTTACTCAAGCCATCAACCTGTTGGAGTCGTTGATTGCTTTTGCCAAATCGTTTACAATTTTTGCTGCTGCCCTCAATTTGGGTCTGATTCTGATATTTAACATGCGGCTCATCAAGTGGGTAGTATTTGTAATGACCTCGCTGCTGATAGTAGATGCGGTTATGGTGTTCGACAATATAGGCAAGTTCATTGACGGATTGGTTGCTGGAATCTCAGACATTAAAACGGTATACTCCAATAAAAACATTTTGGCTTCTGCCATTTATGTCAAACTCCCTTTTGCCATCTGGCTTATGGTGTTTGAGCGGAGATGGGCCAAGTATTATGGCTGGGTGGCTTTGACGATGGGTTTAACGGCAACCTTTTTTATGTCGACCCGTGCCTTCTATCTGGGCTTAATTCTGTTGTCGCTGGTTTTTGTGGCGTATTCGTTAATGCTTTATTTCCGGTCGAGGCAGAAGATGGCCCTGAAAAACATGGGTGCCTACCTAATTGCCCTTGCCCTTGCCTACGGCTCTTTCTCGTTTGTGCAGCAGTTTTTGTATCCCAAAACGCAGAGTGATGGTTACTCGGCTGGAGTCGCCGAGCGACTTGCAACGGTGGTAGATACCGAAGCCAACATCTTGCGCCTCGACTCTTGGCGGTGGTCAATCGAACTTATCAAAGAGAATCCGTTGTTGGGCGTGGGTGTCGGAAACTGGAAGATCGACATACTGAAGCACGAGAATCAGAAGAATCCCGGATTTATCTACCTCTACAAGGCGCACAACGATTTTCTGGAAACGACCTCCGAGACCGGAATCCCCGGGGGTCTATTGTACATTTCGATATACCTGCTCATACTCACCAGCTTTTTCAGGCATTATCTTCGGAAGGGTGATGACCCGGGAGACCTATTAAGGTTTCTTTTCCTTGGTTTTGCAGGAGTAGCGTTTTTCAGTATCGATGCATTCTTTAACTTCCCGCACGACCGGCCCGAAATTATGCTGCTCTATGCAATGTTCGTTGCCACCAGTATTGCCGCAGCCTACCACGGCAACTTGGCTGTAAACTTTGGCACCGAGCCTGAAATGAAACCGGCCTTTATCAAAACTCCCTGGTTCGGTGTTGCAGCCAAGGGGCTTGCTATCATCGTAATGACAGGTTCAATCTATGTGCTGTACATCAACTTCCTGTCATCCAAGGTTCAACGTATTGTATTTCAGGAAATAAAGGCTGGAACACTGCAAGAAAAGTCGGAGCGGATTATTCGGGAATTTCCCGCCCTCCCAAACCTGAGTGTTTGGGGAGAATCAGTGGCCACTCTAAAAACCCGTTATCTGATCAACGAAAGTAAAAATGTGGAGGCCATCGAAATGTTGCGCAACGACCATGCGACCCCTTGGGATGCACGCCGTGAATTTTTTATGGCTATGGCATACAACAATATGGCAGAGTACGACAGTGCCCTGCATTATGCTGTCTTAACCCAGCAACTTAAACCCAACTATTTCAGCAATATTCACCTCACTGTTTCGCTCTACGAACGAATGGGAGAGTTGGACAATGCAGTGGGGGTGGTCGAAAAATTTCTTGAGAATTACAAAATCGAAAGCAAGGCCTACATTGTCGCGAGTCAGCTCTATATTAATCAGAACAACCTCGATAAAGCCTTGGAGCTTCTGACCGAAGGAATGGAAAACCTACCTTCCGATTCACTGATTATTAATCAGCACCAGTTTGTGACCCAGCGAATATTTGTCGAATCGCATCTGCCAGTTTACAACGAAGGAGCTGCTCACTATCAGGCCCAACGCTACCGACAGGCCATTGAGGTACTTACCCGTTTTCTGGAGCAGGTTCCCGACAATGAGAATGGGATTCAACTTCGCTCTTACTCCTATTACTTTACCAATCAGTATCAGCTTTGTATCGACGACATCGATAAGTTTATGACCCTTAACGGTGATAATGGGGCGATGATTAACCTGCGAGGGGTTTGTTACAGGATGTTGGAGCAACATGAGCTTGCATGCGCCGACTTTAAACTCGCCATGGAAAAGGGCGACGGCAGTGGTAAGGTTAATTTCGAGCAGTTTTGTAATTGAGGTTTTCATACTCTGACCTGAAACGCCAGGGTTTGCTGACCCATGGCTCTCCTGCATAATCGATACCTACACGCTTGTGGGTTGAATGGTTTACTATTTCGGAGGCATCGCCCTCTATCCAGATGCGGTTGCTTAGCGCAAGACTCTCTCCATAGAACGATTTGTCGATTTGCAGGAGTCGTCCAACCCTACCTGGACCAATTACTTCATTAATGCCCCTGATGAGCACCGCCGAGGCATTGTTTTCAGTATCTGCCACTATGTTTAGCATCCAGTAGATACCGTAAATAAGGTACACATAAAGAAATCCAGCTGGACCGAACATCGCTTGTGTGCGGGGTGTTAATCCTTTGCTGGCATGGCAAGCCAAATCTTCTATTCCCCTATAGGCTTCCGTTTCGGTAATACAAAACCTTCCAACAGTTCCGTCGGGGTATACCCTTACCAAAGTTTTTCCTAACATACAGGGGGCTACCTGGAGTACATCGCGGTTGAAAAATTCTGTTGTAAGCCGCGCTTCACTCATTTTTTAATCGCCGCTATCAGTTTATTTCTATTTTCAAAAAGAAAATAGGCAGCGATAAGCAGCAAAAGCAGAAGGGACCCTATGCGCGAAACGACATTGCCCAGCATAAAGGATTGAGGTTCGAATTTAAAATCTATTGTTCCTTGTCCGGCGGGCAGTAACATTCCCCTTAGAACATAGTTGGCTCTAAAATGAGGCACAGGTTCCCCATCGATATAGGCTTTCCAACCCTTTGGGTAGTATATCTCCGAGAAAAGAGCCAATTGGCTGGTAGCCGATCGATAGCTATAGGTTAGATGGTTGGGTTGATAGCTGGTGAGCCCGATGGAAGACAAAGGGTCAAATACAGGATGAAACCCATCAAGCTGCTCCCCAAAACGACGGTCAATCAGAGCTGTTTTAGCAGGATCGATGCTCAAAAGACTTTCTAGCTCAGCATCGGCATTCTGCACCATTTCATAGCTGTTTACAAACCAAGCATTTCCCAAAGCGAACCGGTTGATCAGCGGTGGACTGTTTACATCGTAAATAATATAGCGGGCGTTCATCATGTTGAGGGCTCGTAGACCGGCAAAAATTTCGTAATCCGAAGCTTGCGACTGCAAGGCTTCGATCATCTGTTCGATTTCGGGCGAGAAATGGTAATCAATCATCTCCTGATAACGTCGCAATTTTGCTGCATGGTAGCCTCCAAGGTTTTGGTGAAAATAGGAAGCCCTTGAATCGGCCCATGGATTTTGTAAGGGAAGCACTCTGTAGCTAAGGTCGCTGTCTTTTAGTATTTCAAGGTCGGCAGTAGTAGGCTGATAATAGGCTGCTGCATCGCGGCGTGTAGCGAAATTGTCGTTGTTTAGGTAGCGTTTGTCTACCATCCACAAATCGGCTAGGATTAGCACTCCCAGCATACCCCATACAATGGCCGTCTTTATTTTCTTCTTTTGCCATAACATCAACCCAACCGCGGCCAAAGCGATAAAGAAAAAGGAGCGTAAGGCATCGTTTCGAAGTAGGTTTCTGCGGTCGTATTCAGCTGCCGTTGCCAGCCAGTCGGGGTAAGCCCCGTCAAATGGAGCCGAAAAGTCGCCCGACAATCCGGGCAGCAAAGCAAACAGCAAGGCAATTCCCCCCGTCAGGCCAAATGCCCAGAAAATCGATTTTTGCAGGTGACGAGGTTCTGTTTTTCCCGAGAAAATTTGCTGAAGTGCAATGAATGCAAGGAGGGGCAGTGTAAAACCGGCGATGATCAGCGTCATTTCAGGCGCTCTGAATTTGTTGTAGAGGGGCAAGTAATCGAGCAAGAAGTTGGTTAGGGGCATAACGTATTTTCCCCATGAGAGCACAACAGATATTACCGTGGCAGCCAGCAACCACCACTTGTCGGGGCCTTTAACGATAAAAAGACCCAGCACAAAAAGAAACAGGATGATGGCCCCTGCGTAGTATGGGCCACTGGTGAAAGGTTTATCACCATGGTACATTATAATTTGATTGATTACCTGCCTTGGGTTTTCGACACCATAACTGGTCAGGGACTCAAAGCTTGCGGAGTTAACTCCCGGATTGGTAGTGTGGCTTCCCCCTTTATAGTTGGGAATGAGAAAGGTGAGGGTTTCGTCGATGCCCTGACTCCATTGCACCACATAGCTTTTGTCGAGCCCCGAAGTGCGGTTTTCTGAATGGGTACTCAGTTCAGATGGGCCCCTGATGGTGTCTTTGGAGTATTCGTAACTCGTGTAGAGATAGGAAAAATTAACTGCAATGGCTATGAGTGCTCCGGCAAACAGGGCAAGAGTTGAGGTTAAAAACCGGGGCAGAAGTTTTTCTCTCCAGGCATTGATCAGTTCCGAAATCCCAAAAACCAGAAGGGAGAGCAGCCCATAATAGGTAATCTGAGGGTGACCGGCCATAATCTCGAACGAAAGGCCCACCGCAAAAAGCAGAGCCCCCTTCCATACATTAACCCGGTAAGCGTACAAAACGCCAGCCATAACAATCATAAGGTACCCAATGGCATAAGCCTTGGAGTTATGACCGGCCGAAATAATAATGAGGTGGTAAGAGCTGAATCCAAAGGCAAGGGCACCCGCAACCGACAACCAGCGGTTGATGCGCAATGCGTTGAGCAGAATGTAAAAACCTGCCATGAGTAATATTAACATTGCGGCAGGATGCAGCAGAGATAAAACCGTCGATTGTATCCGGGTGAGTAGGTTGGCCGAATAGACAACAGAAATCATATAGCCCGGCATGCCGCCAAACATTGCGTTGGTCCAGACGGCCTCCTCTCCGTTTGCCTCACGGTAATCGATAAGCTCTTTTGCCATGCCTGCGTGGCTCTGAATATCGTGGGTTACAAGTGTTTTTCCTTCCAAAAGCGGGAACATATAGCCATAGGCCAAGGCCACGAACAACAAGGCGACCAGCGCATGAAAGCCCATTCGGCGCAGCCAGTTCGGTTTTTCCATGATAATGAATAATTTAAACTTGCGTGTCGGGCAAAAATAGAGAATTTATTAGCTTTGAACCTACAATTATGGGCATCATTATCAAACAATCGGTTCGGGGGGCTTTCTGGTCATACCTTGGCATCGGTATCGGATACATCAATGTTGGCATAATCATGCCCCAGTTTTTCGACACAGCACAGGTCGGTCTGGTGCAGATTTTTATTTCCCTGTCGCTTATACTTTCTCAGTTTTCTACCCTAGGTTTTACTTCTGTAATCAACCGGATGTTTCCGGTTTTCAGAAATTCTGTACGCCAGCACCATGGTTTTCTCTTCTTGGCACTGGTTACGGCCACAATCGGTTTTGCACTTTCGACAGCCGGTTTCTTTCTGCTAAAGCCTTGGATCGTTGATTCCAACCTTCACAAATCTCCCCTTCTTGTCGATTATCTTTACCTGTTGCTGCCACTTGTGCTGATGCGGTTGCTTTTCACCCTGCTCGACAATTACAACAAAGTGCTGTACGATGCGGTAACTGGCACATTCTGGCTGGAGTTTATGCACAAAGCAATCAATTTGATTCTCATTGTACTTTTTGCATTCGGATGGATCAGCTTCAGGAGTTTCTTTGTGGGTTATGTATTGTCGATGAGTATGCCTGTTCTGCCCCTGGTGTTTGTGTTGCGGCAACGAAAGCAGCTGCATTTGCGGCCCGACCGGGCATTCCTTACGGCACCTGTGCGTCGCGATCTTTCTAGTGTGATGTTGTTTGGGTTTGTAAACGGACTGGCAGCTATTTTGCTGGTGAACATCGACAAACTGTTTGTTAACCAGTATCTTTCCCTCCACGAGGTGGGTATCTTCGGCGTGTGTGCGTTGTTCGCAACGTTGATTAAGGTTCCGTTCAATGCCGTATCAAAAATTTCGACAGGGATTATTGCCGAATCATGGAAAAGTAATGATGTGTCCAATATCCGCAATATTTATCAAAAATCTGCATTGCATCAGGCCATTTTCGGAACCCTAATCTTTACCGGTTTGCTGGTCAATCTGCACAACATTTTTCGAATTTTGCCTCCTGTATACAGCAGTGGCAAATGGGTGCTTATTATTTATTCGGCCGGAATGCTGGGAGTTACCATTTTAGGAATGGCCTCAATAATTACAGAGACCTCCCGGCATTTCAGATTTTCGACCCTTTTTCTGTTTCTGTCCATTCTTGCGCAACTGTTGCTTGGTTTGTGGCTGGTGCCCCGCTATGGAATAACCGGAGCGGCGGTTGCCACCATTTCAACCTTGTTGCTCAATGCAATACTTCAGGCACTTTTGCAGCACATTGCGTTCAAAATTTCCGGACTCAGCAGTCGCCTTTTATGGGTTATGGGTTTTGGCGTTGTGGGTTTTCTGGCAGGAAATTTTGTGCCTGAATTGCCGTTGATAGCCGATGTCGTAGTGCGCAGTGGCATCGTAACCCTTCTGTATGGATTGATGGTTTACTTTTCAGGTATCTCCCCAGAAACCAATCGGCTTATCCATAGGGGTTTGCAGGCAGTTAACCCGACCAGAAACCGGTAAACTGTTGCGCAGAGGGGATTGTAAATTTTAACGGATGATGGTTCTCTCCTGAAAAAGAGCTTCGAAAAAAGTGTAAGGTTACGACCGCCTTTATAATATGTAGTTCTTAGGTAGATTCTACCGGCCTGATCTGCATCAATTCGTTAAGCAACTGGGCCCGGTTGTCTTTGCTGAAGGTATTCCCTGCAATTTTGCTTAGGCTCTCAGGTTGTATCTCGAAATGCCAGAACTTGCTGATGGTTTTTGCAATCGATTCGGGGTCATCGTTCACTATAAAAGTGGGGTCTTTCACAATCTCGGGCAATCCGCCTACTCTGGTAACCAAAGGGATGCACCCATAACCAATCGACTCGGCAAGAGCAATACCAAAGGACTCGGATCTCGAAAGCTGGCAGCAAATTTTAGCCTTCAGGTAAAATTCGTCCAGTTGGTGGTGTGGAGTTGGCGGGACAACCCTTATGTTCGAAGGCAATTTCGCCTGGATAGTGGCATAGTAACTTTCATTCATCCCTACGATTACAAAACTTACATCGGGCAAAAGACGGGCAGCTTCCACAAACCGGTCGATGCCTTTTAACAGGAAGGTGCGCTCCGAGTCTATGAGTGCAATGGTAAGCACAGTTTGCCGAAGGGCTCCTGATATTCTTTCAGGTGGGTTTGCGATGCAGTTATACACCAATCTAACATCAGAATCGGGCGCTATTGCTTGCACCTTTCTCCTTACATGGTCCGAAACCGCAAAATTTGCCTTGGAGTTTCTCATAGAATAGGCTGCGGCAAAACCCCGTAAACGCGATACAAACACCCCATAGTTGAGTTCAGGCATGCGGGCCACATCGTATCCCCCTATTACCAAATAGCATGGTTTCTGGAAGATTTTTGCATAAAGCACAGGGAGCATCGAATGCTGATCGGCAAACCAGCAGTAGAAAATGGCATACCGATGGCCTTTGGTGATTAAAAAGCAAAGCTGTTTTATCAGTCCAAGGGAAACCCTTACTATACCTTTGGCTGGCTGGAAGTGGTGGGTTTCGACAGAAGCAAACCTTGAAAGAATTTCGTAATCGGTTTGCACAAAAACCGACCATGTTGGATAAAAGAGTGCTATTTTTTTTTCGGACATCCGGCCGTGATCATAATGGAATAGATGGTTTAAAAATAGCTAAATTTGAACGATTGATCTGAAACATTAAATCATGTCGAAAATTGTTACCATTATCGGTGCCCGTCCTCAGTTTGTAAAGGCATCTGCGCTTAGCAGGGCGCTTGGCCAGCTATCGGCCGAAGAGGTTTTGGTGCATACCGGACAGCACTTCGACGACAATATGGCTTCAATTTTCTTCAGAGAGATGGAGATTCCGGAACCCAAATACCAGCTTGGTATACATTCGCTGCCGCATGGTGCTATGACCGGCCGCATGCTTGAAGCGATCGAAGCTGTTTTAAAGAAGGAGGAACCCACGGCAGTTGTGGTATATGGTGATACCAATTCAACGCTGGCAGGTGCACTGGCTGCTTCAAAGCTTCATATTCCGGTGGCACACGTAGAGGCAGGCTTGCGAAGTTTTAATCAACGAATGCCCGAAGAGATCAATCGGATTGTAACCGACAGAATTTCGCAGTTTTTGTTTTGTCCGACACAGACAGCAGTCGACAATCTTACCCGAGAGGGGTACCAACATTTTGATACAAAAGTTGTGTTAACAGGCGATGTTATGTACGATGTTGCTCTGCATTATAGTAAAATATCTTCGCTTAAAAGCCGGATTATGGAGCAACTAACGTTGCATGGTGCTCCGTTTGTTCTGGCTACCCTTCACCGGCAAGAAAACACGGACGACACAATTAGACTTTCCGGTATTCTGGAGGCACTGAATAAACTTTCGGAAACCTACCGCATTGTGCTGCCGATGCATCCGCGAACTCGGAAGATATTGGCTCAGCTCAACCTGAAATTACAATTTGAACCGATCGAGCCTGTAGGCTACTTCGATATGATTGAGCTGCTTAAAAATTGTTCGTTTGTACTAACCGATAGTGGTGGATTACAGAAGGAGGCCTACTTTTTTCAAAAACATTGTCTGGTGGCCCGCGATGAAACCGAGTGGACCGAGCTGACCGAAATGGGGGTTAACTTTTTGGTCGGTGCCAATCAGCATAAGATTTTGGAGACCAGTTTGCGCTTATCCGACCTCCATGTGAGATTTGATGCCCGTCCCTATGGAAACGGAGATGCTGCCAATACAATAGCCAAGATATTAACGATGAAGTAATCGAACTCATTCGCATTTTTTACTTTTTCTGCTAACGCTACGACCAAAACCTTTTATCCATGAAACAACCACCCGCCATTCAAATGGCCGATCTCTATTCTCAGTACATGCGGATTAAACCTGAGGTAGATTCAGCCATTCAATCGGTTATCGACTCTACTGTGTTTATCAAAGGAGGAAAGGTCATCGACTTTGAATCGAGTCTTTCAAAGTACCTCAATGCCCATGTTATTAGCTGTGGCAATGGTACAGATGCCCTTCAGCTTGCGTTTATGGCACTCGGGCTTCAGCCAGGCGATGAGGTGATTACTACCCCCTTCACCTTTGTTGCAACTGCAGAGGTTTTGGCGCTTTTAGGGCTCAAGCCGGTATTTTGCGATACCGACCCAAACACGTTTACCATCGATGCCTCCCAAATCCCCTCCCTGATTGGTCCCCGCACCAAAGCCATTCTTCCGGTCCATCTATTTGGTCAGCACGCCGATATGGAGGAGATTCTGGCAATTGCCCGCGCCAACAATTTGTTTGTGGTGGAAGATGCTGCCCAATCGCTGGGCGCAGAGTATCTTTTTAGCGACGGAACCAGGGCTTCCTCTGGAACCATGGGGGATATTGGATGCACGTCGTTTTTTCCTTCCAAAAACCTAGGTGCCTTTGGCGATGGAGGAGCGCTGTATGCGTGCGATGCAAAGTTGGCCGATACAATTCGATCTATTGCCAACCACGGAATGAAGGTCAGATACCATTACGACCGGATAGGGATTAACTCTCGGCTCGACAATCTTCAGGCTGCGGTGCTGGATGTTAAACTTCCCTATTTGCAGAGCTATATCGCTGCCCGTCAGTCGGCAGCTGATTGGTACGACCTGCATCTAATCAACATCGCCGGACTAAAAATTCCAGCAAGAAGCCCGAACAGCACTCATACTTTTCATCAGTATACGCTGCAGACACAAGTACGCGACGAATTGATGCAGCACCTGAAAGCAGCTGACATACCCTCAATGATTTACTACCCCAAACCCCTGCACCTGCAAGAGGCTTATCGCTATCTTGGGTACAGCGAGGGGGATTTTCCCAACGCTGAAAATCAGGCAAGGCAAGTACTTTCGTTGCCTATGCACACCGAGCTTTCAGAAGAGCAACTGGCCTATATCACCCATTCCATACAACATTTTTTCGGCAGGTAATGCTTTGTAAATATTGCTGTTTCTTTCACCGGTGTAGGGGAATCATCGTGTCGGGGCAGTTGAATGCACAGCCAATATTTAGGCAAGAGCTACATACCTCCCTCTGGTTGCCACAAATTCTATTGATGTTCGTTTTGTAAAACTTGCCTAGAATCAATTCAAAATGTGGGGTTGGGAGGTAACCTAACAACAATGAAATTGAATATATTTGTAAGAGATAACGCGGTAGATTCCCCCACCAATAAATTAGCCGCCCGAATATTTTCAACATGGAGAATTTTTTCAGACACGAATCGGCTATTGTCGATGCCGGAGCTATTATTGGTGAAGGCACAAAAATCTGGCATTTTTGTCATGTTTCATCCAAATCGAAAATTGGACGCAATTGTGTTTTGGGGCAAAATGTTTTTGTAGCCGACGATGTAGTTCTGGGCGACAATGTTAAGGTTCAAAACAATGTTTCGCTTTACACCGGCGTTACTTGCGAAGACGATGTTTTTCTGGGCCCCTCTATGGTATTCACCAACGTGATTAATCCGCGCAGCCTTGTTAACCGGAAGCATGAATTTATGAAGACTGTGGTGAAACAAGGCGCCTCAATTGGTGCCAATGTTACAATAGTTTGTGGGGTAACACTCGGTAGATATTGTTTTGTGGGTGCAGGTGCGGTTGTAACACGCGATGTTCCCGACTATGCTCTGGTTTTGGGCAATCCTGCCCATCATGCAGGCTGGATGAGTGAAGCAGGCGAGAAACTTATTTTTACGGAGAGCCGTTTTTCCGATTGCCCCGTAACCCATGAGAAGTATATTCTGGAGGGTGGCAAAGTGAGAAAAGTATCGGGGCATTGACGGGTTCACAATTAACTTAATGGTTCTTTAGGGGGGACAACCAACCATGAAAAGATTTGCACTAATAGGGGCGGCTGGTTACATCGCCGACCGGCATATGCGGGCGATAAAGGAGACAGGAAACCAACTGGTTGCTGCCACCGATCCATTCGATGTAATGGGACGCATCGACACGTACTTCCCCGATGCAGAATTTTTTCAGGAGATTGAGAATCTCGACAAATACATGGACGATCTTCGTAGGGCCGGAGAGGCTGTCGATTTTGTAACCATCTGCACCCCCAATCATATGCATCCGTCTCATATCCGGTTTGCCCTCCACAACGGTGCCCATGCAATATGCGAGAAACCCCTGGTAGTATATCCTTCAGACATACCCATTATACAAGACATTGAAGCCGAAACAGGTAGGCGCGTCTATACCATACTGCAACTTCGACACCATCCGGCCATTCTGGCACTCAAAAGAGAGATAGAAGCCGGTACGAATAGGAGTTACGACATCGACCTGAGTTACATAACCACTAGGGGTAAATGGTACAGACACAGCTGGAAAGGCGATGCTCATAAGTCGGGGGGAGTAGCCACCAATATTGGCATCCATTTTTTCGATATGATAACTTGGATTTTTGGCCCGGTTAAAGAGAATATTGTATATCGTTACGATGCAGAAAAGGCTGCGGGTTACCTAGAACTTGAACGGGCCCGGGTTCGTTGGTTTCTAAGTCTCGATTACCACGACCTCCCCGAATCGGCCCTGCAAAGGGGATCAAGAACGTACCGTTCTATAACGGTAGATGGTCGCGAGATTGAATTTAGCGAAGGTTTTACCGATCTGCATACGGTGTCGTATCAACATATTCTTTCAGGGAATGGCTATGGCATCGATGATGCCCGGGAGAGTATTGTGCTCACCGACTATGTGAGAAATGCTACCCCTGTTGGCATTCCGGAGGTTACACATCCGATGCTGAAGAGAATGGCAGGTCAATAATTTGTTTTGCCAATTGGCGTCGCGAAAACCTTTCCAAATCTCTGGGTGCGCAGATCAGTGTTCCACTCCTGAATTCGGAATAACACTCCCAAATGTAACTGCGCATTCCTAAGGGATTGTGAACATCAAGAACTTTTCCGGTGTTGGTTTCTTGTAAAATCTGGGCATAGTCGCCATCTTCTGGGCCAATGGCCAAAATGGATCGTTTGAGTGCCATGTATTCATACATTTTTCCCGGCAAAATTCCCCTCACGGTTGGAGCATCATTAAGAGGTAGAAGCAACAGTTGGGCATTCTGGAGTCTCTCCAATCCAACACGATGTTCCAGATGACCGGTAAGAACCAGTTGGTTTTTCAAACCATTAACCCGAATGGATTCAAGTATGGTCTCGTCGACCTGTCCAATAAGCACAATCTTAAGCCGGTTTGCAAAATCGTGGTGACTGGCACAAAGCTCTTTCAGCACTTGCCAGAGCATCTCCGGATTCCGGTCGCGGTTAAAAGACCCAAAATGGGCAATGGAAAAAAATTCAGAGTCGAAAGGTTGATCGGTAGAAAAATCGGCTGGGTCGTAACCATTGAAGACTACAGAAACCGGTCGTTTGGCAATTTTGGCTGTCGATCGCTGCAACGATGGACTGACGGTGGTTACCACATCGGCCATCTGAAGTACTTTTCGTTCGAGGCGCCGATGAATGGCATCGGCCATTGGTGTAAGTTTTAGCCGGTGGTAAAAATCTATCTCTGTCCATGGGTCTCGAAAGTCGGCCAGCCATGGGATCTTGGGAAAATGTTTCTTGAGTTGCAAACCAATCAGATGCATACTATGGGGAGGACCGGTAGTAACGATAAGGTCGATCCGATTTTTTTTCAGGTAATTAGTCAGATA
>CAYGIQ010000012.1:0-14137 GCA_964349885.1 uncultured Prolixibacteraceae bacterium
TAGCTATCAATACTCACATTGGCACTTGGTAAATTTGATGTCAATAAATCACTATCCACAAATATCATTGTTGCTTTAAAATTCGCTGAAAACCATAAATCCGATACATTAAGACCTGCGAGCCAAAAAATAAATTCTCCTTTTTTACCATGGTATTGCTTACCGTTGAACATAAACTTTACAGTACCACATTGACAATAAATATGTGTGTGAAATCTTGTTTGGAAATCATCAGGAAATTGAGCCTTTGATGCCGTTTTGTGCAGTATAACCTTTTGATTTTCTGACATATTCATTCAAATTCAAATAAGAAGGAATCATGAAAAATAGGTAATATTTGACATTTATTGCGACATTAATGTAACAAATTGCTTTTGATGTGCTATTATCTTTGAACTGTAAAAATAATGAAATGCAAATATCGGATATTTTTGAACGGTTAAAAAAGGGCGAAACCATTCTGTCCGGCGACCCGCAAGCTTATAGAATGCTTGAAGCTTCATACAGCACGAAAAAATTGCTGGTGAAGATGAACCATGCTACAGACCCTCAAGAAATCAGGGATTTATTGAGCCAAATCACAGGTTCAGAAATTGACGAAAGCGTTGATGTATTTACTCCCTTGTATATCAATTACGGCAAGCATACCAAAATTGGCAAGAACGTATTTATCAATTTCAATTGTACTTTTTTGGACTTGGGAGGAATTACGATTGAAGATGGTGTACTGATAGCTCCCAATGTAAGCCTGCTTTCCGAAGGACACCCGATAGAACCCGAAAACAGACATGCACTTGTTCCGAAAGCAGTACATATAAAAAAGAACGCCTGGATTGGTGCCGGAGCTACCATTTTGCATGGGGTAACCATAGGTGAAAACTCGGTAGTTGCTGCCGGTTCGGTTGTTTCAAAAAACGTTCCTGACAATGTTATTGTAGCAGGTACTCCGGCAAAAATCATCAAGGAAATTTAAAATTGATAAAATGAGAACAATAATGATACTCGCAGTTGCCATCCTACTATTGGTAGGTCAGGCCTGCAATACAAAAAATGAAAAACAAGAAAATATCGAATCGGGCAAAAATGAATTGAATGCCATTTTCCCAGTGGGTGAAAAAGGTCCGGTTGAATGGTTTACCGGGGATGCTTATCCAACAAGTTTGGTGGAAGCAGATTCGATTTATACAACACTGGCCGGTAATGTTTATTTTGAACCCGGTGCAAGAAGCAATTGGCATATCCACCCTTCCGGGCAAATACTGATTATCACGGATGGTGTCGGTTACTATCAGATTGAAGGGCAACCCATAGGAATCATGAAAAAAGGAGATGTAGTAAAATTTCCACCAAATGTAAGACACTGGCACGGGGCAAGCCCTGACGTAGGGGTACAACAACTTTATATTATTCCCAATACGGAACAGGGAATTGTTGAATGGATGGAACCGGTATCAGATGAAGAATACAACAGTACGAATTAGTTTCCCTTGGAGTCGCGTCGTTTTGTTAATACCTTGGCATTGGATGGAGGGTTATTATCAAACAAACTCTTTAAAAAGAATAAATAAAGGAATAATATGGAAAATCAGTCAAAAAATAAAAAGACAGATATTATAATGCGAAGAGGCTTTTTAAAAGCAGCCACTTTGTTGGGTTTAGGCACAGTAGCTGCCGGAACTGTTAAGGGGCTTACTGTCGCTTCTCAGGATTCCGAAAAGAAAAAAGGCATAGGCACCATACTCACCAAGAAGCGGACGTTGGGTTCCAGGAAGAATCCGTTGGAAGTTTCTGCCATACAGCTTGGCTGCATGGGAATGACCAGTGGTCGTGGTGTCCACCCCAATCATAAGAGCATGGTCAAACTGATTAGGGATGCTGTAGAACGGGGCTGTGACTTTTTTGATACTGCCGAAGTTTATGGCCCGCATGTAAATGAAGAGTTGGTTGGCGAAGCACTTTCTCCCCTCCGAAACCAGGTTGCCATCTCCACAAAGTTTGGATTTGATATTGGGGGTGCAAATGTTTTTAACAGTAGGCCCGAGCAAATTCGGAAAGTTGCGGATCAATCACTCAAACGCCTTAAAACCGACCGTATTGACCTTTTCTTTCAGCACCGGGTTGATCCAAACGTGCCCATTGAAGATGTTGCAGGCACTGTAAATGATCTTATTAAAGAAGGAAAGGTGCTGCACTTTGGGCTTTCTGAAGCAGGCGCTGAAACCATCAGAAGGGCACACGCTGTATGCCCTGTTACGGCAGTGCAAAGTGAGTATTCCTTTATGTTTAGGCTGCCCGAAGATGTCATTTTTTCCACGTTACAGGAATTGGAGATAGGCTTCGTGCCCTATAGTCCGCTTTGCCGTGGCTTACTGGGTGGAAATTTAACCGAATACTCTGATTTGAATACAAATGACATTCGCGGTGCATGGCCACGGTTTCAGCCTGGGGCGTTAAGATCGAATATCCGGATTGTAGAGGCGCTGAATGAGTTTGGAAAGACAAGAGGCATGACCTCATCTCAGATTTGCCTAAGTTGGATGCTATCAAAATACCCTTTTATAGTCCCCCTGTTTGGCACAACCAAGCTTTCACATTTGGAGGAAGATTTAAGGGCCGCTGACTTCACATTAACAGCAACCGAAATCAATGAGATTGAAAGTAAAATAGAAAAAATAGGTGTGGTGGGTGCCCGTTATGATGCACTGCAACAGTCGAGGGTAGAATACTAGTCTCTTAAAATGAAGTAGGATGAATTCGTCGGGCTGGTAGTTTATGGTGGAAGTATGGATTCGAAACAGACGATTTAGATTTATTTAGAATTAATTGAAAAACAATATTATTATTCAACATTAAAAACAAACAAACATGGATATCACTAAAAGAAAAATTTCGAGAGAAATGCGCAGGATTCGCGTTACAGGGCTTCTGGCAACATTACTTTGCGGTGTATTTGTATTGTCATGTACATCAAATAATGAGCAAACAAACGATGCACTGCAAGAGGTTTTAGCAGCTCATGAGAAACGGAGGATCGCCACACTAAATGGAGATGCAAATACTGTTGCTTCCATGATGACCGATGACCTCACCTTTACACATGCAAACGCAGTGGTGGAGACGAAGGAGCAATTTGTTGACGCCTTAAAAACCCAGAGGTTACAATACAAGACGCTTACTGATGAGGATCGACAGATACGTGTTAATGGCAATACAGGTGTGGTTTCAGGAACCGTTCACATTGTTGTGGATGCTTCCGGAACTGTATACGACCTCCGTGTTCTCTTTACAGAGCTCTGGGTAAAAGAAGGTGACACCTGGAAAATGATGCTATGGCACGCAACGGAAGTACATTAAACATTTATAAGTAAACCATTTAAAATAAGATCACGGAGATAAAACATCCGTTCCTAATGGTTTTGACTTTTCTGTTCATATTTATGAGTAGTGCATCATCTTGCAACGATGAAGTTTCAATTAAAACAGGTAGAGAAGAATGACAACAGTTTCTGTTTCTGAGTTACAATTGGATGCGGTGCGAGAATATATGAAAAATCAGGAAGTGCATCACAGGAAAAAACATATTAACAGGAAGTTGATGAGTTTATCACAAAATATGGGTTTGTAAAATATAAGGAAAACTAATTGGGCTAAAGCCATAAATGGAGTTGAATTATATTGTCCTCCTGCTCAAGCAGAAGACAATTCAATTACCAGAAATGCGGCTTTAGCCCATTCCACAAATTACAATCAAACCAATAGGGCGTTGGCCTAACGCCCCCAATAATCCCCGCTATTCTTTCGGAAAGTGCAGGTATTTCAGCAACAACTCCTTGCTGAGTTTGACCGCCTCGCGGCCGGCCGATTCGATGCCATACCAGCCTCTGAACCCCGATTCATGCGCCAAACGGATCATTTCAGCTGTAAGCTCATCTTCAGGTTGATTGCGAAACGACATACCACCAGCATAAGGCAGCGTTTTGGCCAGGTATTCAACATTATCGACGGGTTGACCGGGTTGTCTCCAATCGGGTAAAATTCCCAAATACCGACTGTTAACCTCCTTCATCAGCGCTACCATCCAGTCTGGATCGTTCGATACTCCCCCATGGTTCTCAATGAGAACGCTTATTCCGGCAGGAATGGCATATTCTAGCATCATATTGCAGGTTTCGGCCGACCATTTCAAAGCTTCCTCCTTATTGACTTCCCTCGGGCCGATGCAATTGATGCGAATGGAATGGCAACCCAAAAATTGAGCAGCATCGATCCATTTGCGGTGATTGATCTCGAACTGACGACGTAATGCCAGGGTTTGCCCACAGGCATCGCCTTCGGCATCACACATAATCAGCACGCAGGTCACCCCATGATTGGCTGCATTTCTTTTAAGCGAATTGAGGTAATTCATGGTCGTGGGCCCCTCAAACAATGTATTAACGAACTCAATTCCATCAATTCCAAAATCTTCGCGGGCAATACGTGGAAAATCGAGGGTTTTCCATTTTCCTTCCCGCACTTCGTTCACCAAAGCCCATTGGGCCAGAGAAATGCCATTCTTAGGAATGCGAAGGGCTTCGGCCTTTGCAGTTTCAATATTCAACATAGCTGGGGCCATAATGCCTGCTGCTCCTAGGGCGATTGATTTTCCGATAAATTCGCGTCGTGTAGTTTTGCTTGTCATAATGTTATAATTTTATAATTCCCATCCCTTCCTGTATTCCGAGCGGTAGAGGTATTGATTGGCGCTATCTGGAGTGGTTACCTTCATGGTATGCGGATCATATTGAATGCGTCTGCCTGCCCTTAGGGCCACCATGGCCAGCAAAGCAGTTTCGTTAACTACCGCAGCACTTTTAAAGTTTCCAGGCGACTGTTTATTGTTCAAAATTGACTCAATCCAAATATTGGTTGCATCAGCCTGGGTTATTTCGGGAGCTTTTTCCATTCCGGTAACCGACTTCATGCGATCGTTAGGGATAATCCGCGGATTTTCGCACCTGAAACCTGCCAATATTTTACCAGAATCGCCTACAAACATCATCCCTTCGCTTTCCAAAACCTTATCATCGGCTTCCAGTTCCGGCGGGTTGTTGGGTTTCATACCTCCATCGTACCAGAAAAGGTCAAGCGGTGCGCCTGTTCCGATTTTGGGGAACTTCCACCTAAATACAGAGGTCCATGGAAAAGCCACCCGGATGGGAATTACCGTTTGTGCTCCGTTTGCGTCGGTGGTGCGGGTTACATTTCCATACGCTTCTACCACGGTGGGTGGTGAATCAATTCCAAATGTAGTGAAAAGCGGCCAAAGGCTATAAATCCCCATATCGGCAACACTTCCGGTCCCAAAATCGAACCAGCTGCGATACACCGTGTGGGTATAATTGGGGTGGTATGGCCGATCGGGCCAGGGTCCTAACCAGAGGCTCCAATCGAATCCTTTAGGTACCGGAGGTTGCTCAGTAAAATAAGATGTCCACTGCTCCCATACGGGTCTATACGACCAGTTATGAACCTCGCGTAAAGTTCCGATTACACCGTCGTCGATCCATTTTTTCACCAACAGGTATCGCTCGTTGCTGCTCCATGCCAGCATATGGGTGGTTAGTTCAGGTTTTTTTTCTACCGCTTCCAAGGTTTTGCGCAATTCATAAATGCGGTTGCCCATTGGTTTGTGCATCACCACATGACGTCCTTTTTTCAATGCGGCTGTTGCAATGGTGGGATAAAGGTGGTCTGGAACGACAACCTTAACGGCGTCTATGGCAGTCTCTTTATCGAGCATCTCCCGAAAATCGCTGTAGGCAGTGCATGCTGAATAACCAGCCTTCCCAGATCTTACGCCATAATACTGGTTTACAAAGTCTTGGGCGACATCACGGCCGGCGGTAATCTGAGTCCCCTCGTACCAGGAACTGTTGCCGATCATTTCACGCATCCTTCGTCGCAATCCGGCATCCGCCGACCAGGCCCGATAACCAATAGGTTCTTTGTTGGGGTCACTAAGGGAGACAATTTGCACCCGTTCATCGGCAATTAGGCGGGTAAGTTCGCCCAGTTGCTGCGTACCTGCTCCAATTAGAGCTAGATTAATTTTGTCGCTTGGAGCGACATACCCGACTCCTCCCAGCACATGGCGGGGAATTATGGTGAAGGCCAGCGACGATCCGGCAATACCCATAAACTCACGGCGATTTAATGGTTTCATTGCATCAGTTTTGGTTTATTCAGTAGTTTAAACACTTTCAATCGAGGTAGATTGGAAGATGTTTAAAGTTCGTAAAAATTTGGTTTGAAAATCCTTGATACTCTTTTTTTATCCAACCGGCTATTTGTTAAGAAATTTATTTATACCGGTCGTTCAAACCCCTACCCTCCAATACCATAGGTATGATTCTTTCAAGCCGTGCAACTTGGGTGGCCTCCCGCTTTGCAGACACAATATGGTCAATATACTCTTTCTGTTTGTATGGAGTAAGCGCTTGAAATGCCTCCGAAAGCCGAGGGTTGCTGTTGAACGCACTGATCAATAATTCAGGAAGTTCCCGTTCGGTCTGCTTTTGAGGCTTCCAGCTTTTGCCCTCCTGTTCGTTTTTAATCGCTTCGCGAACATATTCCAAAATGCGGGTTTCATCGATTTCATCGATCGAGGTGAACCTCCATTGCAGCATCGCTTTCGTAACCTCCTTTTGGGCATTGACAAGCACTCTGTATGGATCGGTCAGGAAAATCCCTTTGTAGAACCAAAGGGCAAAATGATTTTTAAAACCCAGAAAACCGACCACATTCTTACCTTGATAGGTATAAACATCCATTCCCCATTTGATGGCAGGTTTCAATTCGGTTGTATCGAGAATTGAACGCAGAAGGTTAAGCTCTTCTGACCATTGATTGTTGTCGGCCATAAGGTTGTAATTTACAAATAACGGATTAAATGTAAAAAACATTCCCTGATTGAACCAACATGGGTTATATATATCCCAACAGGTTCTTCTCTTTCGAAGCTTGGTGATTATGGGAAGCTGGTTTCTATTGAAGAGATATGGTCATAAGCCATTTAGGAACCCATCAAGCATTGATTCCGAAGGTGCTTAACCAACGACTCCAAAATCTCTGCATGGTCAAAAGCAAGCGGTGGCATACTGCTCAGTAAAAACCATTTTGCCGCTGAAGCATCGTCAGAAGCTTTGGTTGGAATAGCATTATCGACCATCGCATAAAAAACGACCGACAGGATGCGCTCACGGGGATCGCGATTGGGTGCATCGAATACTTTAAACTGACGAACCGATGATAGCTTAAGACCAGTCTCCTCCTCTAGTTCCCTGAGACACGCCTGTTCAAGCGTTTCTTCCATGTCGACAAAGCCTCCCGGCAAGGCCCACGTCCCCCTAAAGGGCTCCTTGCCGCGTTCAATCAATAAAACCTGCCAATCATTGTTTATCGGGCAGAATACAGCAACATCAACCGTAACAGCAGGCCTAGGATATTTGTAGCTATGCATATTAAACCTCTGTTAGTCGCGCCGTCCTGTTTTCCGGTAGCGCGCTATCAAAATGGCAGCCGCCAGAATGATAAGAAAATAGATTAGAATTTCGGTCCGTTCCATGGACTAAATATATTGTTTCATCACACGCATTTTGTGTGTGTAACGCTTGGTATCGATGTTGAAAATGCCGTATTGATCAACGTTATCGATGCGCACCTGTCCGGAGGCATGGATAATTTTGTTCTGCTTCCATATAATCCCAACATGGACAATGTTGCCCTCGTCGTCGTCGAAAAAGGCCAGATCGCCTGGCTGTGACTCTTCCACAAAACTCAATGGAGTGCCCAAGAGCACCTGCTGACTTGCATCGCGAGGTATCTGCATGCCCGCCATTTTGTAGACCACCTGAACAAGGCCGCTGCAATCGATCCCAAGGGGAGAACGACCTCCCCATAGATAGGGTGCATTGTAATACTTTAGAGCTTGGACTATGATAAACGACCTAACCTCTTTTGGTGTGTGGTTTACAATATTCCCCGGAAACATAAGCGTTTCGGATTGAAGCGTAAATTTTTTCAGGTAAGGACGCCAAACCGGAAGGGTGCTGCCAGCTACCAGCATATAATTCCGGTCTTCAGAAACCGGAACCAAAGAAAAGATATCGGTAGTTACGGCATGCGCACTGTTTTCGATATGCCGGTATTGCCGCATGGTAAGGGGTGTTACCATTTTTTGATCAACCCAACCGGTGTAACCATCAAACGCCATTTTAATATGATACCAGCCCGGCAGATAGTCCTGAACTTCGAAATGCTCGCCAAAAAGCACCTGCGTAACCATCTCGCTGCGCTCCGATGGCTCCCTCCTTACAGGGATTAAACTTAACCCGCAAATCCCGTGGTTCATCAATTTTTTTTACTTAATTTACAGAACCAAATATACTCTTTTACCGTTGAGAAAACAGCAACCTACAGGTCTCTTTTATCAACAACCGGTATGGATTAAGTTTTCCAAAACCCATGTGGCTATGGAAACTTCATGAAAGGATTAACATATAGGAACAACGGTAAAAGCAGAGATTTAAATATTAATAGAAGGGAAAAGTGAACAGTTTCAAATCCAGACTGATACAATACTCAAGCATCATAATAAAAGCTGCTGCTTTTTTGCTGTCGGCCGTTTTGTTGTACCTCATTTTACCCTCAGAACCCAAATTTAAATTCGAATATCAAAAAGGAACCCCTTGGAAGCACGAGAATCTCGTAGCTCCTTTTGATTTTGCCATTCTGCGTTCTGCAACTGAAATTGCCGATGAACGCCGGGAGGTCGTGCGAAATTTCATTCCATATTTTGTTGCTGACACCCTTATTTTTGCCGAGCAGGCCGATATTTTGCTAAACGACCTATTAACCCTTTCCGAAGAAGGAATCGATGTCGATGCGCTTTACAATATTCTCCTGCCCACGCTGCACGGATTTTATCAGTTCGGCATTCTTGCTGGATCGCCCGAAGGCATGGATGTATTGGCCGAAAAAACCGAACTCTCGATGGTGAGCGGAAATCAGGTCTCGGTGGTTCCTATTGCGCGCATTCATTCTGAAAAGAGCGCTTACAATCTGTTTCGGGAAAATCTAAACCTACTTAAAAGGGCAAATCCTGAGTTCTCCGTTATACTCAACCGGCTCGATCCCGGAAAATACATCGTAAGCAATTTGCGTTACGACGAAAACTACTCAAAAGTAGAGCTTGAGCGAGCCGAATCGGTTATCGCCACTGCACGGGGAATGGTGCAAACCGGTGAACGCATCATCTTGGAGGGCGAAATTATTGATGAAGCCAAATTTCAATGGCTAGAATCGCTCAAATATGCCTACGAGACCAAAAGGGGTGAAGGCATCAACAGTCAGCTTATTGCCATCGGGAAGTTCATCATCATTTTGGTGTTTCTGGTGTTGCTCTTTACTTATCTATATACCTACAAGCGATTCATCCTGAACGACGTGAGGAAACTCTATTTCCTGCTGAGTTTCCTCATATTTGTAGTCTTTATTGCACAGGCTGTAAATGAATACCCGGGTTTGCATATTTATATGGTTCCGCTGGCCATGCTACCGGTTGTTATCCGTACTTTTTACGATCCACGGACTGCCATCTTTTCGCTCATCATAACCATACTTTTAATTGGTTTTTATGCCCCAAACAATTACGAATTTGTATTGCTCGAAGTCACTGCCGGAATGGTAGCGGTTTTCAGCTTGAACAAGATGCACCGCAGGAGCCATGTTATAAGAGCCTCCCTGCTGGTGGGTCTGACCTATCTGGTGGTGTACACGGCCATTACCCTTATTCAGGAAGGCACATTGCTTACTTATAACTACAACATGCTCAAGTGGTTTGCCCTAAGCAGCCTCTTTATTCTGGTGGTCTTTCCGCTTATCTATATTTTTGAAAAGCTCTTCGGGTTTGTATCAGACGTTACCCTCATTGAGTTATCGAATACGAACCAGCCCCTCTTGCGAAAACTTGCCGAAGAGGCGCCCGGTAGTTTTCAACACTCGCTTCAAATCGCCAACTTAGCCGAGGAGGTAATTTTAAATATCGGTGGTAACCCTTTCCTCGTAAGAGCAGGTGCACTGTACCACGATATTGGCAAATCGGAACGCCCAGGCTTTTTTATCGAAAACCAGGAATTGGGGCTTAATCCCCATGACAAAATGAATTCGCGCGACAGTGCAGAGGTGATCATTGAGCATGTTAACCATGGCATCAGAATTGCCCGAAAGAACAAGCTACCCGAAAGCATTATCGAGTTTATAGCTACCCACCATGGGACTACCAAAGCCAAATATTTCTATCTAAAACACAAGGAAGCCAACCCAGGTAGCGACATCGATGAAGTTGATTTTTCTTACCCCGGCCCCCTACCCCAATCGCGGGAAGCTGCCGTGGTTATGCTGATAGACGGAATTGAGGCTGCTTCGCGCAGCATGCCCGAAAAGAGCATCGAAAACCTGAAGCGGCTACTCGACGATATGATCGACCAAAAACTAAGAGATGGTCAGCTCAACAACTCAGACCTCACTTTTAACGACATTTCACGGATCAAGGAGATTCTGCTGAAAAAGATTTCAAATGTCTACCATCTGCGCATTGAGTATCCTAAAGAGTAAGTGCCGCAAAACAACAACCGGTCTATGTTTGTTATGGTAGTAATTTTCAAATGGTTTTAGCTTTAATGTTACCCTTGCGGTATCAAAATTGTTGCAAACCACGTGTTGTAATGTAAATTTGTGTGGATAATTTTTTTTAGTAATATGAAGACTTTTCCAAAGAAAGCGCTGCTTTATCTATCGCTTCTTCTGGTCTTAGGCTGCTCGAAAGAGTTGCCTGAGGTCGAGGAAAACAATCCTACCGAAATTAATTCAGTAGAGGCCCCTGAATTAACCCGGCGCATCAATACTTTTATCAAAGACGCCATGGTCGACGTCTATCTCTGGTACAAGGAGATGCCATCCATAAATCAGAATGCGGAGTTCGACTCCAAAGCTTACTTCAAAAAACTATTGGTGACCGAAGACAAATGGTCGATGGTAACCGACGATATCCAGGCGCTCGAAAACAGTTTTCAGGGCATTGAAAAGGCTTACGGATATTCACTTGCATTTGGAAGATTCTCCAACCAACCCGAGAATTATTTCGCCGTAGTGCAATATGTTTATCCGCGAACCCCAGCAAGCAGAGCAGGTTTCGAAAGGGGTGATATCATTATTCAACTTAACAGTGGCAATATCAACGCCGGGAACTATCGCAGCCTGCTGAGCGGTGAGGCCTTAACAGTAACCAAGGGAGTTTTGACTGCGAACGGGATCACCACAGGCGTTACGGTATCTATGGCAGCAGAGGAGTTAAATCTTAATCCGGTGTTAATGTACAAGGTTATAGAACAGGGAAGTCACCGCATTGGCTATTTGCTCTATACGCAATACATCGACCGTTACAACGACAGTTTAAATGTTGCCTTTCAATACTTCAAAGACCGCAACATTACCGATCTGGTACTCGATTTGAGATACAATCCTGGAGGTTCTACCTCTGCCGCCCAGCACCTCTGCAGTTCAATTGCTCCTGAGCAAGTAGTCAATTCAGATCAAGCGCTGGTGACCTACCAATGGAACGACAAATACCAAAACTATTGGACAACACAGGGCCGGAAAGATCAGATGATGGTAGGTTTCAAATCGACGGTTCCCATCAAACTCAATTTAAATCGCATGCAGGTACTAACCAGCAAAGGATCTGCTAGTGCTTCCGAACTTACGATAACCGGATTGGAACCGTATATGAATCTGACCCTCGTAGGCGATACCACCTATGGAAAATATACTGCATCCATCACCGTAAAACCAACCCATATGGGGTATACCCCCACTCAGTTGGCTGGCATGGAGAATTGGGGTATTCAACCGATTGTGATAAGATTTGCCAATTCACAGGGTGTAACCAATTTTAAAAATGGCTTTGCTCCCAACCATCAGGTTCGCGATGAACTCTTACCAGCGCAGCCACTGGGCAGTCTGACGGAGCCGCTGCTTAAGAAGGCAGTGGAAAACATCACTGGAACCCCACCCATTGCCATGAAATCGGCTATTGCAGTACCCGATTATGTAATTTTCGACTCTGGCTTTTCAAAATTCGATGAATTTAAAAAAAACCTACCCATTAATGATTTTATTGACGTAAATGATGTTTTTTTGCGCGACCTTAATTGAAGCCTAATACGTTGGGTCCTTAAGTTGTACAACCATCGTTTACAATTTAATATCAAATATTTTTTAATTTACCCTACCTTGCAAGTTTTTGCAAAATAGTATTAAACCATTTTGCCCGCGAACGGTCAAAATTTATTTACGCATATGATCAAAAAAATAGTTGTAGCGCTTTTGGGTATTGCAATAATTATTGCAGCATTTTTTCTACTATCGGGAACAAGAGAAACCGAAACCTATCTGACCGCTGTTGTTAACAAAGGTTCATTTGAGGTTTTGGTTTATACCACGGGACAGCTCGAGGCAGAAAATTCTGAAAATATTTTAGCTCCTGAAGAGCTGAGTGGCAGAAATGTAAGAATATACGAAATCAAAATTACAGACCTTATTGAAGAGGGCACTCAAGTTGAGCAAGGAGACTATGTTGGATCGTTAGACCACAAAGCGGTCGAGGAAGTCCTCACACTCGCCCGTCTAGAATTGGAACAGGCTTTGAATGAGTTTGAGGATGCTAAAATGGACTCCAATCTCAATCTAAGCAATGCCCGCGACCAGATTATAAATGCAAGAGAGCAGGTTGAACAGATGCAGATAATTCTCGATGAATCGGTATATGAGTCACCCGCAGTGATAAGAAAGGCTGAAATGGATTTGGAGCGCGCACGCCGCAACCACAATCAGGAAATCAAAGGGTATGAACTTCGACTTCAGCAATCGGCTACTAGGGTAAACCGCTCGTCAGTGAACCTCACTCAACGCGAAAACCGCGTCAAAGAGCTTGAGCAGGCATACACATCGCTTAACATCTATGCTCCCCGTTCGGGAATGCTTATTTATGCCAAAGACCGTTTCAATCAAAAAATCCGAATAGGAGCCACCATTAGTCGGTGGGCCCCCATCATCGCTACGCTGCCCGATCTATCGCAGATGATTTCCATAACCTATGTGAACGAAATCGATATTTCAAAGGTTAAGATAGGTCAATTGGTTAACCTGGGCATCGATGCCTTTCCTGAAAAGGTTCTTGCCGGTGAGGTAATTTCGGTTGCCAATATTGGACAAGCACTGCCCCGCAGCGATGCCAAGGTTTTTGAGGTAAGGGTCAGAATATTTGGCACCGACAGCGATTTGCGCCCGGCTATGACCACCAGCAATATCATCCAGACAGGGGTTTACGAAGAGGAAGTCTACCTTCCTTCGGAGGCCATTTTTGCCACCGACAGCATGCAGTATGTTTACCTTAAGAAAGACGATGTTATCGTGCGCCAAATAGTTGAGTCAGGCGATGAAAACGAAAACTTCACCATAGTAAAACAGGGTGTTGTCGAAGGGGATGTGATCATACTCAACCGGCCGGCCGATTTTGAAGAGGTTCCGCTTGCCGGACTTGAGATTCTTGAAGATATTAAAGCGCGTGAGCAAAAGCAAAAAGAGCTTGAAGCTGAGCAACAAAATGCCATCTCCCCCATCAGTCAGCGTGAGGTAAGAACCCCATAAACAGAGCCGAACTCAATAGAGCATGAGAAAATTAATTCAGCGATATTTGCACGATGTAATTATCGGCATCGATGCTATTCAAACCAATAAGGTTAAATCACTCCTCACAGCCTTGGGGATAATTTTTGGGGTAGCAGCGGTTATCAGTATGTTGGCCATAGGAAATGGTGCAGAGCAGGAAATTCTCGACCAGATCAAAATGGTTGGAGTGAACAACATAATCATCAACCCAACAGCCAGCAGCATGGAAGGGACCAGCGAATCGATAGGATCTGATGGAGATGCTGGCTCCAGAAACCGGAAATTCAGCAAAGGACTCACACTGCTCGATGCCATTGCGATTGAAGAGATTGTACCTACCGTTTCAAGGGTATGTCCGGTAATATCT
>CAYGIQ010000012.1:14147-31025 GCA_964349885.1 uncultured Prolixibacteraceae bacterium
AATATCTTTTAACTATTCGGCCATATATGGAGGACGAAGCCGACCGGTAACCCTCGAAGGCACCAACAATCACTATTTCGACTTGTTTGGTATCAACTTGCAGGCCGGAACTACATTTACTGAAAGACAGGAAGACGCGGGATATCCGGTATGCATTATCGGGGACAATGTTAGAAACACCTTTTTTGGGCAGGAAGATCCTATTGGCAAGCATATCAAATCTGGCGATGTTTGGCTTCAGGTTATCGGAGTAATCGAACGACGCGATTTTACGGCTTCGGCCTCCGATGAGCTCGGTATAAGCAGTACTGACAACAAAATTTTTATTCCCGTAAAAACCATGTTAATGCGGTTCAGAAACCGTGCTTTGGTGCGCGCCGATGAATTCGACCAGGAGGGTGGTCAAACCTCCGGGGCTGATAATCAGAATCAGCTCGACAAGATTATAGTGCAGGTAGCCGAAACCGAAGATCTTACTGCAACCTCTGAAGTATTGAGTCGCATGCTGCTAAGACGGCACAACGGTTTGTACGACTTTGAAATTACCATTCCTGAGCTGCTCTTGAAACAACAGCAGCGAACAAAAAATGTGTTCAACATTGTGTTGGGAGTAATCGCCGGCATCTCTCTTATTGTGGGTGGAATTGGGATTATGAACATCATGCTCTCGAGTGTTATGGAACGGATCCGCGAAATTGGACTGCGACAAGCAATTGGTGCAACCCGAAATGACATTGTGGTTCAGTTTTTAGCTGAGTCAACGCTGATCAGTGTCTCGGGGGGCATAGTAGGAATACTTTTGGGGGTTTCCCTTTCGATGGCCATCACTGCTATTTTTGACATAAAAACTGTTGTATCGATGTTTTCGATTGTTATCGCTTTCGGGGTATCGGTACTGGTAGGCATTTCGTTTGGATATCTGCCGGCAAAACAAGCTTCGGAACAGGATCCGGTTGAATCTTTGAGGCAATAAAATTTTAAACTCTATGAAAAAAATTCTCTTTTTTATACTGATGTTGGGACACCTGCACAATCCCGTATACGGACAGCCCCAAATTCAGTTTCTAACGCTAGAGCAAACCATAGAGATAGCCTCGCAGCAATCGCTCGACGCTTTCAGGAACCGCAATATGTATCTCGCCAGCTATTGGGAGTTTAGAAACTTCAAGGCAGATAATTTGCCGAGTTTATCACTCCAAGCTACCCCCCTCGACTTTAACCGGTCGATGCAAAGGGTTTACAACTTTGAACAGAACAGAGATGAATACCGGCCTCGCGAATTCTTAAACTCCGATCTGGCACTTTTGCTGAATCAGAATGTAGGTCTGTTGGGGGGTACCATTTTTGCTCGGTCTGAACTCAACTTATCGCAGAATCTCGGAGAGAACCGCCTAACGACCTGGAACTCAACACCCGTGAGCGTAGGTTATAGCCAATCGCTTAGCGGATACAACCAACTTAAATGGCGTGCAAAAATTGAACCTGTTAAGTTTGAGAAAGCCCAACAGCAGTATGTCCAATCAAAAGAGCAGCTGTCGATTAAGGCTACACGGCTCTTTTTCGACCTGGTTGATGCACAAATTGAGGTTAGCATTTCCAGTACCAATCTTTCGAACGCCGACACCCTGTACCGAATTGGGATGGGTCGTTTCCAGGTGGGTACCGTAACGCAAGACGAACTATTGAACCTTGAGTTGGGATTTATGAATGCCCGACTTGCCTTGCAAAGGGCCAATCTGGGACTGGAACGCTCAAGGGCAGATCTTAATTCGTTTCTTGGATACGATAAAAATACCCGCATCGAGTGTATCATTCCAACCGACCTGCCCCACCTGGAGATCAATCCTGCAGAGGCACTAACCATGGCCCTGACCAACAATCCTGAAATTATCAATCACCAGCAACGGCTTTTGGAGGAGGATCGACGGGTAAGACAGTCAGAAGCACAAAGTGGTATAAACGCCGAACTCTATGCCTTGTATGGTTTGAATCAAAATGCCGAGCGACTGGCCGATGTTTATGTCGAACCACTTGAGCGACAGAGGGTACGTGTAGGACTAAACATTCCTATACTAGACTGGGGAAGGCGAAAAGGTCAACTATCTATGGCCAGGTCGACCCGTGAAGTAGTAAGGATCAGTGTAAATCAGGAACGAATTGATTTTGAACAGAATGTCATCATGAATGTAATGGAGTTCAACATTCAAATGGAACAAGTTCAGAATACTGCCAAGGCAGATACGATTGCTAAAATGGGCTACGATGTTACCATGCAGCGGTTTCTGATAGGCAAACTCGATGTTACCCGTCTAAATCTGGCTAGGAACGACCAGGAGCAAGCCCGACGTGCCTACATCAGATCATTAAGATCATATTGGTCGTACTATTTTACCATCAGGCAGCTTACCCTGTTCGACTTTGAAAAGGGTATGCTGTTGACAGAAGATTTCAACAGATTGTTAAACCCTTAACAGCAGAATATGCGATATTTTCAAAAATATAAGTGGACTTTCATTCCCCTGATTGCAGTGTTGGTTATCGGGGCATTATTGTATGGAATCAGAAGGGTTCAGGTGGGCGAAACCACCCTTCAGGTACGCTATGTGAATTTCGATAAGTACATCGAAACCAAAGGTGAGATTCATGGAAAAGATGCGTTTTTCATCACCCTCGACGATATTTTTAAGGAAAATGACCTTCGCCTCTCCGGCATGCAGATTAAGGATATGGTACCTGAGGGTACGATTGTAGAGAAGGGCGACTGGGTAGCTACACTCGATCAGGCCCAAATCAATCAGCGAATTCAAGAGAACCGCGATGAAATGGAACGTAGAAGGGCTTTCTTAAACGATGCCAAAATCGACTCAACGATCACATTAACCAATTTAAGGCAGCGCATTGGTGAGCTCGAATTCGACCTTCAATACCGCACACTCGACCTGGAACAGGCGCAATATGAGTCGCCTGCCTATCAACGCAGAATCCAAACCACCTACAATCAAACGGTACGGCAAATCGACCGTGCAAAGCGCGATTACGAACTCCGGCGAATGGATCTTGCCAACAGAATCAGAAGATCCGAAGATCGGTATGAACAGTCTGTAAGCATCGATGAGCGCCTCAACCGCGCATTGACTGCAAGCAACATTACCACTCCGCAGGCGGGCATTGTGGTTTATGCAAGGGCACGCGGAAACCGAAAAATCAGGGTCGGTGACGAAGTGAGTCCATGGCGTCCGCAGATATTAAGCATTCCTGATTTGTCGGTGCTGGTATCGGAAACCTATGTAGAAGAAATCGACATTGCCAAAATTAAGATGGGCGACAGTGTTATCGTAAACATGGATGCTCTTCCCGGATCTCAAATCTGGGGCCGAATTACCAGTATAGCCAATGTTGGACAAGATTTGTCGGGCTTCGAATCGAAGGTATTTGCCGTTACAGTAGAGCTTGGACCTTCCAGCTTGCAGCTTCTTCCGGGAATGACCAGTACCAACCAGATTATTTTGGAACGCATTCCCAATCAGCTGGTAATACCCCGTACCAGTCTATTTGCCGAAAACAACACGAGTTTTGTATACTTGAAACGTGGCAGTAAAATAATTCGGAAAGAGGTTGAGACGGGTGCCGAGAACGACGATTTAATAGTTATCGTGCAAGGTCTTGAAGAGCGTGACCGCATTTTAACCCACATGCCCGAGAATCCTGAATCTATTGCATTTTTGGCACTAAAGTCAGACTGAAGGCTCATTGCCAGAAAAATGTCCAAAGGCATTGTAAATGCCTCCGGTAGCTTCGCGCTCTTTCCTGTCGCGCTGTTTCTGTTTCCATGAATTAGCCAGAGCTGTTAGCCTTGCATCGGCATGGGCAAAAAACATTTTATACGAGGTACAAAACCTAGGTTTTCGCTGGTCCAGTGGGTCTTTTATCCTGTCTTTGGTGCATCCACCATAACATTTGGTTAGCCATTCGCAGCGTCGGCATTCGCCAGGAAGGGCCGCTTTAGCAGCACCAAATGTTTGCTGTTGCTTAGAATTGAGCATTGCAGAAATCCGATGCGTTTTAATATTGCCCAATTTCCATTTAGGTTCTACAAAAAAATCGCAACTGTAAACATTGCCGTTGTGCTCAATAACCACATAGGGGCCACACTCCTTCATCATGGTGCAGTCGGGAGCCTGTAAGCCAACATAGGAGTGAAATACCGATTCAAAATGGCGAATGGAGGTGGTTGGCTCACCCTGATTAAAATCCTGCATCCATAAATCGAATGTTCGGCACAGAAAATCGCCATAGGCTTTGGCGCTTACAGAATATGGTGCCGCTTTAGAAGGATCATCAGGATCGGTCTCCACCACTGGAATAAATTGCATCCAGGTTAGGCCAAGCGATTTAAAATAGAAATAAAGTTCATCGGGGAATTGAACACTGTAGTCGGTCAGACAGCAGAGCACATTGGTGGCAACCCCATTATCAAGCAACATTCGGGCCTTCTCTTCAACCAAAGAATGGGTTGGTTTGTTCCCACGTATCAGTCGGTAACGGTCGTGAATATGCGCCGGTCCGTCGAGCGAAAGACCTACCAACCAATCATATTTTTTCAGGAACTGAGCCCACTCTGGTGTGAGCAGTGTACCGTTGGTCTGCAAGCCATTCCCTACAGTCTGACCACGACCGTACTTCTTTTCGAGCTCAATCGCACGTTCAAAGAAGGGCAATCCCATCAGCGTTGGTTCCCCACCCTGCCAAGCAAAACTCACCGCTTGACCGCTCTGTTGCATAACCTGCCTGATTAACTCCTCCTGAACCTCTTCACTCATACGGTGAACGCGGGTTTCAGTAAACAGTTCAGATTTTTTCAGGTAAAAACAGTAAGTACAATCTAGGTTGCAATCTGGACCAGTTGGTTTAACCAAGACTGAATCAAGTGGCTTGAAGCTTTTTGCCATAAAAAGATGTTTGCAACAAACTTACAAATTTGATTGTATAGCCAACACCAGCAACCGGCATTTTTAAACCTACGCATCCAATGCATGGTTGTTTTTCGTAGAGAAGCGGTTAACATTGTTGGTGGTATTCTATGTCTTAGGGGTGGGCAAAACCGTATGTTAATTCCATTCGGTCATTCAAATTCACAGAATTTGAATCGCAAAGTCCTATGAATGTGCAAAAGTTTACATCCGATCCTGCAATATAAGCCCATTGAAACAGTTTTTATTGCGGGTCAAATTAATAGTTTTGCAGCATGAAGTTTATACTGCCAGTGTTCATTTTTGTTTTGCTGTTTGTAAACTCCAATGTTTATGGCCAAACCAGCAATGCAACCCTGGTTGGAAATATCACCGATGAGCAAGGTCAGCCACTGGAACTGGTCAATGTAGCTCTCAGGGGGTTTCCGATTGGCACAACCTCTAACCGTCGTGGAGAGTACCTTTTGAGGATTCCGGCACGGAGAGAGGTAACCGTGGTATTTTCTATGCTGGGGTTTGAACTGCAGGAGCATACTATTTCGGCCGACAATGAACAACGCATTTCTCTCAATGTGGCACTTGTGAAAATCAGTCAGGAAATTGGCGAAGTTCAAGTCACCGAGCAGCGCCGAAATCAAGGGGGAATGGTTCGTATAGATCCTCAACTCACAAGTCAGCTCCCTTCTGCGGCAGGTGGAGGAATTGAGGCCCTAATTAAAACACTGCCAGGGGTCTCTTCCAACAATGAATTGAGTTCGCAGTATTCTGTAAGGGGTGGAAATTTCGACGAAAATCTGGTGTATGTAAACGATATCGAAATCTATCGTCCGTTTCTCATCCGATCGGGTCAGCAAGAAGGTCTGAGCTTTATCAACAGCGATATGGTTTCATCGGTGGAGTTTTCGGCAGGTGGATTCAGCGCAAAATATGGCGACAAAATGTCGAGTGTACTCGATATAAAGTACCGTAGGCCAATAGAATTTAGGGGATCAGGATCGGCAAGCCTGTTGGGGGGCAGTGCTCATATAGAAGATCAAGCAGCAAAGGGCAAACTATCGCACATTACAGGCATCCGCTACAAAACCAACCGCTACCTGCTATCTACCCTAGATGAGCGGGGAGAATACAACCCACAATTTACCGATATACAAACCTATATTACTTGGCAAATATCTGAAAAGTTTGACCTTTCGTTTTTAGGCAACCTTGCAAAGAACAGTTACCAATTTGTGCCACAATCGAGGCAAACCAGCTTTGGAACTTGGCAAACTCCGCTCAATACCACCATCTATCTCACGGGCAATGAAGTTGATAACTACACTACACATTTGGGAGCCATTAGTGCAAATTACCACTCAGGCAGTGATCTCAACCTTAAATTCATTTTTTCGGCTTATAAAGCCTCCGAGGCCGAAACCTACGACATCACCGGGCAGTATTACCTCAATCAACTGGAGCGGAACATGGCTTCGGAAGCATTTGGCGACAGCATCCTTAACCTTGGCATCGGAACTTTTATCAACCATGCACGGAACTACCTCGATGCTGAAGTAATTAGTTTTGCACACAGGGGTGCCTTTAACAGTGAAAGTCATCTTGTAAACTGGGGTTTCAGATGGCAATATGAAAACATCGACAGCCGCATCAACGAGTGGATATACCGCGATAGCACCGGTTACTCGCTTCCTTATTCAGACAGCAAAGTTTTGCTTTATTACACAATGAACAGCAAATCGGCCCTCGCTTCCAACCGGATAACTGGATACATACAGGATACCTGGGCCATACCAGTACAAAAAGGATTGCTCTACTTTACTGGTGGTGTTAGGGCCAATTGGTGGAGTTTCAACCGACAAATGGTGGTTACCCCGCGGCTCTCTTTGAATTACATACCCGATTGGACAAGAAACTTCAATTTCAGATTTTCGGCCGGAATGTACCATCAACCCGCCTTCTTCAAGGAGTTGCTCGATCGTGCCGGAAATATCAATGAAGGGCACCGTGCCCAGCAATCGTATCAAATGGTATTGGGCAGCGACTACCTCTTTACTGCCTGGGAGCGCCCCTTCAGGTTTTCATCTGAAGCGTATCTGAAATCCATGAACCGACTGGTCCCTTACCAAATCGACAACGTCAGAATTCGATACCTGTCGGATCAGGAATCCTACGGTTACGCTGCAGGTGTCGATTTCAAAATAAACGGAGAATTCGTCAGTGGTTTGCAGTCGTGGGCCAGTCTCTCGATTATGCAGACCGAAGAGAATATCTTAGGAGATGGTCATGGGTACATTCCACGGCCCACCGACCAAAGGTTTAATTTTAGTCTATTTTTTCAGGACTATCTGCCAGGAAATCCTACCTGGAAAATGCACTTGTCGGGCTTTTATGGCAGCAGGTTGCCAGTAGGCCCGCCGAAATCGGAAAGATGGCAGGATGTATTCAGGATGCCTCCCTACCGTCGGGTAGATATGGGCATCTCTAAGATGCTTCTAAACAGGACCAATCGACCATCCAACGAAGGTTTTGCATTGCTGGAAGATGTTTGGATGAGTTTAGAAGTATTCAATCTTCTAAATATCAACAACACAGTCTCCTATTTTTGGGTATCGAGCAACTATGGCGATATGTTTGGAGTACCCAATTACCTAACGTCTCGAAAGCTCAACCTTAAATTGTCGATTACTTTCTGAATGTTAATTTTCGAAACGATCAAAGCCCGATACTTCAATCTCGGGAGAGATTTTCTTTACAAGACCTTGTAACACCTTGCCTGGGCCCACCTCAACATAATGAAGGGCACCTGAGGCCGTCATATTCTGAATGGTTTGGGTCCATCTTACAGGCGAAGTTAATTGGGCAATAAGATTTTGCTGAATTTGAGCAGGATCGGTTGACGGTTTTGCATTTACGTTTTGAAAAATCGGACAGCTCGGTACACTCAACCGGGCTTCCAAAATGGCTTCAGCCAGCTCTTCGCGGGCCGGTTCCATCAGTGGCGAATGAAAAGCACCGCCCACCGGAAGTTTAAGAGCACGCTTTGCACCCTTCTCAGTCAGCAAGACACAGGCAGCATCAATGCTTTCGTTGCTGCCCGAAATTACCAACTGCCCCGGACAGTTGTAGTTGGCAGCAACCACTACCCCATCAACAGCAGCGCAAACCTCCTCCACTACATTATCGGGCAGGCCAACGATGGCTGCCATAGTCGATGGATTTAGCTCACAAGCCTTTTGCATGGCCATGGCCCGTTTAAGCACCAACCGGAGTCCATCTTCAAAGGTCATGGCACCTGATGCCACCAGCGCTGAAAACTCGCCCAACGAGTGTCCTGCAACCATGTCAGGGGCAAAATCGGACAGATTAGCGGCCAAAATGACCGAATGAAGAAAAATCGCGGGCTGGGTGACACGGGTCTGTTTGAGGTCATCGGACGATCCCTGAAACATGATATCGGTAATTCGGTATTGAAGTATTTGGTTGGCCGCTTCGAAGCGTTCACGGGCTAAAGGTGATTTGTCGTACAAGTCGAGTCCCATTCCTGTATATTGGGCACCCTGGCCTGGAAATAAGTAAGCCTTCATAGCAACATGGTTTATCGTAAATAAAATTGGGACAAATATAGCGGTTTGCTGTCGCAATCGAACATCGGTGCGGCATTACCAGACAGTAAAGCACCAACATTCAAAAGATCAAAATAGGGTACAACAGATGTTTAAAAACAGTATCAGGAAACAAGAACAATCAATTTTGCGCCTTCACGTGTCTATAAATGGTAACCTCCATTATAAGCGTGGCGAAACCGGGAACTGTGCCCGATCCATATTGCCCATAAGCAATTTCAGAAGGAATAATCATTCGGGCCTTCCCTTTGTTCTGCATCAGTTTAACCCCCTGATTCAATCCGGCTACCACACCCGCTGCTGCATCATCTGCAGCCACTGAGAATCTTAGAGGCTCATAAAAAATACCTTCAGCCGTAATGTTCTGGTCTATTAAGATCAGGGAATCGCGTAAAACCCAGGTTCTGTAAAGTATATCGACCTGATCGCCGGCTTTAATGGTGTCGCCTGCACCGCGCTGCAGCTCAATAAAGTAAAGACCCGTTGAAAGGGGCTTGGCAGTGATGCCTTCCTTCTGAATATATTTATCGAGGTACTCCAATTCAATCTCACGCAACCTTCCTATGTCGTTTTCGCGGCATGCACTCAGGGTAAGGGCGACTGCAAAAACCATCACCAAAATTTTGGCAGATGTTTGTATGGCTTCTCTGATTCTCATTTGTAAATTTATTTAAACTTAATTGTTATACCTGAGGACGAAAAATAATTGTTATGGGGTTTTGGGTCTGATGCTGTCGAGCGAGGCTACAAAGATCAAACTCGAATAGGGAGGAATAACAGGATAGGAACCCGTTGATCCATATGCCAGATTCGAAGGCACAATAAATTCAACGAGCATGCCAACATTCATGTTTTCCATCATATTGTCCCAACCAGGAATCATATCAGGCTCCCTGAGAACAAAATGATATAAGGAATCTGTTTTATGCCAAAAAGAGGCATCGAACATTTGTCCATTAATTAGGTAGCCAGCATATTTTACAGAAAGGGTGTCGCCTTTTTTGGGAAAGGAGCCACTACCCTCTTCAATCTTCACATAATAGACCCCCATGGCAGTGCTATCAACCTTGAAACCGCTTTGACGCAATCCTTTAATATAATCAACAAGCTGAATCCGCTCATTCTCTGCAGTATAGGTATTGGTGATTTCACCGTCCATACAACCGGCTAGCAATAGGACTGCGATACCAACCATCAAGACAAATTTTGTACTCAAACTTTTCATTTCTTTTTCTTTACATTAGGAATTTTCCAATAGATGCCGATAATCGGGCAAAAGTTGCCTGAAATGTTCAATAGTTTCATCGAGCGACAGCTTGATCTCACCTCCCGCTGCATTTAAATGCCCACCACCACCAAAATGTTCCGATGAAAAACGGTTGGCGGGGAAGCTGCCTTTTGATCTGAAGGAGACTTTAACATGCCCTTCCTTTTCGACAAAGAGAACGCTAAAAACAATGTTATTAATAGACAACGGAATGTTTACAAAACCTTCGGTATCGCCGGGAACAAAATTATATTTTTTTAATTCGTCGCTCGTTAAGGATATGTATCCGGTTCTGAATTCGGGTAAAATTATCATTTTTTCGTGAAGGCAATATCCCATAAGTCTAAGCCGATCGGCCGAAAAGTTATGGTAGACCCGCTCATGGATATCTTCGGTATTGATGCCGTAGGTCATAAGTGCCGATAGAACCCGGTATAGATTGGCACGTGAAGTATTGTGGCTAAACGAGCCGGTATCGGTCATTATTCCGGTGTACAAAGCCGCGGCTACCTTTTCGTTGATTTGACTGCTTAAGCCTGCCGACTCTAGAAAATCAAACACCAGTTCAGCCGACGAACTGTATTCCGGTTCAGAAACCATGTAGTCGCAAAACTCTGTTGGAAATGGGTGGTGATCAATCATTACCTTAACCCCAGTGGCTAAGGCAATGCTATCAGCCATATCGCCGGTACGTTTAATATCGTTAAAATCGACGCAAAAAATGATTTCACCGTTTAGGATGATCTCCGTGGTCTGTTTTTTTCGGTATTGGAAATTAACAATTGGAACCTCACCTGAAAGCCAATCGAGAAATCCGGGTGCGTTGTTTGGCGTAATAACAATAGGTGAATGACCCGCATTTTTGAGGGCGACAGCCAATCCATAGACCGAACCAATTGCATCACCATCGGGATTGAGGTGGGGAATTACTACAATACGGCGTGACTTCTCTTGTAAAAATTCGGCAATGGCCTGTATGTCGTTGTGGGATTTAGCTTCCAATCGTTCAAAAATTTAAGTTGCAAAGATACAAAACCCAAGCCATTTGAGAACTTTTAAAAATTGTTATCTTCGCTATCCCTTTAACTAATTCAGAAATTATGCAAGGAAACATCACACTGACCATGGTAAAGCCCGATGCCGTTGCCAGCAATTTCACCGGAGGTATTCTAAAAATGATCAATGAAGCCGGTTTCCGAATCCGTGCCATGAAATATACGCAGCTAACACCCGAACAGGCAGCACAATTCTATGCTGTGCACCGCGAACGACCGTTTTACATCGACCTAGTAGCGTTTATGAGCTCCGGACCGATTGTGGCAATAATGCTTGAAAAGGAGAACGCCATAGCTGATTTCAGACAATTGATTGGTGCCACCAACCCGGAGAATGCAGCACCAGGAACCATTAGAGCGCAATATGCCGAAAATGTGCAGCGCAATGCCGTGCATGGTTCCGACAGCGATGAGAATGCCAAAGTCGAGAATGACTTTTTCTTTTCAAACCTGGAACGCTTCTGATTTCAGGTTGATTTAGGGTTAACGGAATACGATTTTGACAATGGCCTCCATTCCGGCTTTTTCGTTGAGTCGGCTGCGGAACTCCTCCCTAAGCATGTACAGCTCTGCTCTGGCCACAGAGGAAGTAACATCAACATACAATATTTTTTTTTCGATGTGTAAACCTCTGATATAGTGGCTAAGTGAAGGACCAATTAGTTCGGGCCAGTACTGGAGCACATCTACCTCTTTGAGTTTTTGCTCCATGTGGTTCTGCCGCACAAAGTCGTGCAGCAATGAACCTATCGACTGAGTCTGATTTCTTTTCATTCCAAAACATCTATTGCACCATTGGATACCTTGAAAAGGCGATGGTCGGTACTCACCGACTGTAGTATCGCGTCGAGGTGTTCACGGTTGGTATCGGTGATGAATATTTGGCCGAACTGATCGTCGGCCACCAATCCAACAATCTGTTGTACCCGATGACGGTCGAGTTTATCGAAAATATCATCAAGCAGCAGAATGGGCTTAATCGAAGACTGGTCTTGTATAAATTCAAACTGCGCCAGCTTCAAGGCCACCAAGAAGGTCTTTTGCTGACCCTGTGAACCCGACTTCCGTATGGAGTAACCCGAGAGCGCCATCTTCAGATCGTCCTTATGAATACCAGAGGTGGTATATTGCAGCAATAGATCTTTGCGCTTCGACGCTGCGAGAATCTGGTCGAAACCGGCCTCGTGTAAGTCAGAAACATATGCCAGATCCACCTGTTCGGCATCCTGCGAAATGGCCGTATAATAATGCTGAAACACAGGAACCAGCCTGGAAATAAACTCCTTACGCTTCGCATAAATACGGGTTCCAACGACAAACAATTCAGCATCGTAGAGCTCAAGAACCTCCCGATCGTTACTGTTGCTGCCAGCCAACTGTTTCAGTAAATTGTTGCGCTGGAGAAGAACACGGTTATACCGCAACAAATCTTCTAGGTAGGCCGTATCGTATTGCGAAATGACCCCATCGACAAATTTGCGGCGCTCTTCGCTCCCTCCAGAAATCAGCGCTGCATCGCTCGGCGATACCATGACCAGCGGAAGCAAACCAATGTGGTCTGAAATTCGGCGGTAAGTTTTGCTATTTCGTTTCAGTATTTTTTTATTGCCCTGCTGGAAACTGCAAACAATCTGCTCCTGCTCGCCGCTGCGTTGGTAAATGCCTTTAATCATAAACCAATTCTCGTTGTGCATAACATTAAGCTGGTCAGAAGGATTGAAAAAACTTTTACTGAACGACAAATAATAGATGGCATCGAGTATGTTGGTTTTACCAGCACCATTATCGCCGATAAAACAGTTCATATTGCCCGACAACTCAACCTCGCATTCCCGAATGTTTTTGAAGTTTGTCAGGGTAAGTTTCCAGAGATGCATGCAGAAGATATTTTCAGAAGACAAATCTATTCATTTTTCAGAAGGAAGCCTAAACTGTATCGGTTTGCGGTTAATAACATAGGTGTGTTGATTATTAACTAATTTATTGGAGTTTCAGCAGGAAGGGTTTTGAAAAAAACACTATTTTTGCGACACAATTTTGAAAAAGAGATCATGACTAAAAAGAATAGTATTCAGAAAGATAATCTGCAGGAAATTGAAAGTGCGCTAACCAAAAGCGAGCAGTTTATAGAGGACAATCAAAACAAAATCTTGTATGTTCTCGGCGCAGTGGCTGTTGTTGTGCTGCTATACTTGGGAACCTCACGATTTGTAATTGAGCCCCGCTCTAAAGAAGCAGGATCTCAAATGTTCATGGCCGAAAATTATTTCGAACGCGATTCATTCTCTCTTGCCCTGAACGGCGATGGAAACTACCTTGGATTTCTTGATATTATAGAGGATTATGGTATGACAAAGGCTGCAAAACTCGCAAGGTTTTATGCAGGTGTTTCGCACCTCCGTTTGGGAGAATACGAAGAGGCCATCTCTATGCTACAGAAATTTAAAACCAAAGATCTGCTTCTTGGGCCGGTAAAAGAGGGTAGCATTGGCGATGCTTACCTTGAACTCGGTAACGACAGCCGGGCATTGCAGCAGTACCGTAAAGCCGCCGATCTGAATAACAATGAGTTTACAACACCCATCTATCTTATGAAGGCAGCGGGTGTGCTCGAAATGCAGGGTAAATACAGCGACGCACTTGCGCTTTATAACCGTATAAAGGAGAACTTTCCAAATACCACCGAGGGTCAAAACATCGAGAAGCACATTGCCCGTGCCATGATTCTCGCTAATACGTGATATCCGTTAATAAACATACCTCCTCGCCTCTCAAACGGGGAGGATTTTTTATTTCTGTATGGCAACCCAAAATCTCTCCCATTTCGACCCAAACACTGTACCAAGTGCGCTAGGAATGCGATTCGGCATAGTGGTATCGGAATGGAACAACGAAATTACCGGCAACCTTGCCAATGGAGCAGTTAAGACACTTATGCAACACGGTGCATTGGAGTCTGATATTACATTGCGATATGTGCCGGGGAGTTTTGAATTGCCGCTGGCAGGCAAGTGGCTCGCCGAAACCAATATTTTTGACGCAATAATTCTCCTCGGATGTGTGATACAGGGAGAAACACGCCATTTTGATTTCATTTGCCAAGGAGTTACCCAAGGGACAGTCGACCTTAACCTGTCGCTTAACCTTCCGTTTATATTTGGCGTGCTCACCACACAAAATCAGCAGCAGGCGATTGACCGTTCCGGTGGCCAGCATGGCAACAAAGGGGATGAAGCTGCTGTAACAGCCATTAAAATGGTGGCACTGCGCAGCCAGATCGCCGAATAGTGCTTTACCTGTACCCCATTGGCTTGTCTGCCAAATAATCCTTTAATAATCTGGCAGAAAAGGCCGTAAAAAAAGCCATCCCAATCGAGACAGCTTCTATTTTTATCATTGCGAAACAATAGAATTAGCGGTTACCTGGCCCCCTCATACGCTGAGAAGCCTCCTTACGGTAATTTTCGTAGGACTTAAACTGATCCGCCGACAACAATTTCTTCATCTCCTGATCCTTCTCTTCTTGCTGAAGCTGCATTTGTGAACGAAACTTCTCACGGTCGCGGTCACTCATGTTCATCATATTGCCACCACTACGCAGTTCCTGCGATTTTTTGGCATATTTCAAATTGAGGTCATGTACCTTTTTCTCGACGTCTTTGGTCATTTTAACATATTCGCTCATTTGCTCGGTCTGCATTTTGGCCATATCGTCGGCCGAAAATGAACGTCCCTGACCGCCCTGTTGGGCAACGGCCAATCCAGCCGTCATAAAGAAAAACAAGCATAAAAATCCGATCTGTTTCATTGTACTCACATTTTAAATAGTTTACAATCGATTGGACTTACCGCTGAGCAATAGGTTTAAACTACGTCTATTTCTTTTTAGGCGCCCGTTTGGATTGCTGCTCTTTGGCTAGATGCTCCAAACGCTGCTGAAACTTCGATTTGGTTACCGTTTTCTTTTTGTTGGCATTAAGCTGAGCCCTGATCTTCTCCTCGTCGACCATTCCGCGAACAATGTAGGTTTGGCCAATGGTAATTACGTTGGCTAAGAAATAGTAGTAACTAAGACCCGAAGAGTAGCTGTTCAAAATAAACATAAACATAACCGGCATCATATACATCATAGTCTGCATTCCGGGCATGGTTGCTCCGCCAGTAGCCTGCGAGTTGAGTCGGGTAGATATTACCGTGGTAATGGTCATGAGCAGTGTAAACAAGCTCACGTGGCTACCATAAAATGGAATGGTAAAAGGCAAATTAAGTATGGAGTCGTATGTCGATAAGTCGTGTGCCCATAAAAAGCTCTCCTGACGCAGTTCAATAGAAGTTGGAAAAAAGAAAAACATGGCAATCAATATGGGCATCTGAAGAAGCATAGGCAAACATCCACCCATAGGGTTAACACCAGCTTTCTTGTACAATGCCATCATCGCCTGCTGTTTCTCCATCGCCTTGTCGGCAGGAAACTTGCTGTTTAGTTCATCGATTTCGGGTTTCAGGACCCGCATTTTCGCCTGTGAAATATAGGATTTGTAGGTAAAAGGAAAGAGTAGGCCTTTAATAAAAATGGTCAACAATAGGATGATGATACCAAAATTGGATACGTAGTCGCGAAGAAAATTAAATACAGGAATGATTAGATAGCGGTTGATCTCGCGCACCACCACATACCCGAGATATACCTGCGACTCAAGACCGATACGGTATTGTCGCAAAGTCTGAAAATGGTTCGGGCCAAAATAAAACGATAAATCGTAATTTTCGACCGACTTTCCACCCCAAGGCAATGCCGCACCAGCATAGAAGTTGGCGAGAATCACCGGATCGTCTTTAATTACTTCGCTGCGCACCTGTGCCGACGGAAATGACTCTCCCGCAATAAGGGTAGAGGTAAAGAAGAGCTGTTTCATACCAATCCACTTGGTACGTGTAAGGTTTTTCTCTTCCGATTTCGTTGCACTAAGTTTGTCGGTATCGTCCTCGTAAAACTTGTAGTATATTTGGGTATAGCGATCTTCTCCAAAGCTTGATTTCCGCTCTTGGCGTGGCACAGTAAACGACCAGATCATGTTTATGTCGGGCTGATTACCCGAAATATAGTGGTTCATCCCATCCATACGAACATCGAAACCTACCATATAGGAGTTGTGGCTCAATGTATAAATGTATTCGATAGCGCTGCTCTGGTCAATCTCCAGCTTAAAGCTCAAGGAACCCTCGCCACCCGGATGGTTTTGATTGTGCCGCTCGTCGCCCATATCTCCCTTCCTGACATCAGATCCAGAAACCGATACAGGATAATTGGAATTTGGGATAAAAAAGAGTTGATCGGTTTGAATGTTCCTGTTTTGAGCAAAGAAATTAAGGCCAAACTGATTGTCGGGCCCATCGAATAAAATGAGTGGTTGCCCATCGTGGGTCTTATACTGCTTGAGTTCAACCGAATAAATTTTTCCCCCACGGTTGGAAAGCGTAAGCTTAAGCAAATTGTTCTCCAGCGTAATAAATTGCTCTTCGCCCTCGGCCGCAGAGCCAAAAATGCCGAGCTGATTTTCGAGGTTCCTGCGACGGTTTTCACTCAAAACACTATCTGCACCAGCATCGGGCAAAAGCACCTGGTCGGCCTGAATTTGTGATATCCGAGCTCGTTCAGCCTCCACCTGAGCGATGGAATCCTGCCTGAGGCGCATTTTCTCAATTTGCTCAGCAGAGGGTTGATTGACAAGCGAAAATACAATCAACACTGCAAAGATGAGCACTATACCAATTATTGAATTTTTATCCATGATTTTTTGTTATGCCTGAGCATGGTTAATGAAATCGACGAAAAGAGGATGGGGATTGAGCACTGTACTCCTGTACTCCGGATGAAACTGGACCCCTACAAACCATTTATGGTTAGAGATTTCGAAAATTTCAACCAAATCGGTCTCTGGATTAATACCCACGGCCTTCATACC
>CAYGIQ010000013.1:0-30109 GCA_964349885.1 uncultured Prolixibacteraceae bacterium
GCTAGCAGAGAAGTATTTTTATAAAACCTGGCTGTTTCTTTGCGCAATTCATCGTATTTAAAATGCACTGGGCAATAGGGTTTCGATGGATCATGGGTATTGCAGGGATGCAGACCTATCAGACAGTTGGTGAAATATTCCTGGCCATCAACATTGGTTACGATATCCCAAAGAGAAATTTCATCGGGTAATCTCGCCAAACTGAATCCTCCGTTAGGGCCTTTGGTAGATACCAACAACTTTTGCTTCACCAAATTCTGAAGAATTTTTCCAAGAAAGGGCGAGGAAATTTTTAAATCTTCCGAAATCTTCTTGATCCCAATGCGGCCATCATCTTTAGAATACTTGGAGAGATAAATTAATGCCCTTAAGGCATATTTGCATGTATTAGATAGCATAACTCTATAATATTTTGTGAATATTCAACCATTGCTGACTAAAACTTTCAGGGGCAAATTTCGGAACTTCGCGATGGCTTCCAAGCTGCTTGGCTGCCAAACTTACAAACCTTTGCTTCAAGCTTCCCCGAATTACATCGAGCCGCCTGCGCCGTCCAAAAAGATAGGCATAACCCTTCATACCAAATTTCCAACCTATTGCCTGTTTGCCCATATTGACTTTGTCTCTGCGGTTGCTGAGCAACAACTGATGCAGGGGTATTTTAACGGGGCATACGTCGGTGCATTTTCCGCAAAGTGTCGATGCCTCACTAAGGTGTCCAAAGTCGCTAAAACCGCTTAAAAAGGGCGTAATAACCGATCCAATGGGTCCAGTGTAGGTAGTGTTGTAGGTATAGCCACCTATATGGCGATATACCGGACAGGCATTCAGGCATGCACCACACCGAATGCAACTGAGTGCTTCCCAGGCATGGTCGGATTCAAGAAGAGTGGTGCGGCCATTATCGAGCAATATAACATACATCTCTTCGGGACCATCGGTTTCGCCCTCCTTTTTGGGCCCCAGCAACAAGGAGTTGTAGGCCGAAATGTTTTGTCCGGTGCCATGCAACGACAGCCATTGCCAAAAAAATGGAAGGTATTCCATGCTGGGAATTACCCTTTCAATTCCTGCAAAAACCAGATGCACCTTAGGAAAAGAGAGGCTCATCAATCCATTTCCCTCGTTTTCGGTAAGGGCAATTCCTCCCACATCGGCTACGATGAAATTGGCGCCTGTTACCCCTATTTCTGCTTCTGCATATTGGGTTCTTAATCGGTCCCGAACAAAAGCTGTAAGTTCGGCAGGGGTAGCATTGGGGGGAGTATCAAATTTTTCGTGAAAAAGCTGGCCAACATCCTCTTTTGATTTGTGCATTGCGGGTGTAAGAATGTGATAGGGCTTTTGGCCAGCTGTCTGAACAATAAATTCACCCAAATCCGTCTCAATGGGTTCAATTCCCAAAGCTTCGACCGTTTCGTTAAAATGCACCTCTTCGGTAATCATCGATTTGCTTTTTACGACAGAACGGGCCGAATACTTTTTAAGAATTTCGGATGCGTGCTGCATGGCTTCCTGGGCATCGCGGGCCCAAAGCACTTTTGCTCCGCGACGGGTTATGGTGGTTTCGAAAAGTTCGAGGTGATCGGCCAAATGCACCATCGATGCAGCTTTTACATCGGAGGCATACCTTCGCGCATCGTCAAAGTATTGGTATCTGAGTTTTCCCTTGGCTACAGCTGTATCGTATTTGCCAATGTTGTATTGCAAAATAGCACGGTGCCTGCGATCAAATGCGAGGGCCGATTCGTGCTTAAATATGTTTGCTTTGGTTGGCATATAGGAAAACGGAGCTAACTGTTGGTTGATGTGCGTGAATCTGCAAAGGCAATCTTATCGATTCTGCGTTGGTGTCTTCCTCCTTCAAATTTTGCGTTCAGATAGGCTTCAACTATGGCAATTGCCTCTTCGTCGGTGACAAATCGCCCGGGGATTGCACAGATATTGGCGTTGTTGTGCTCTCTGGCCAGTTTGGCTATCTCGGCGTTCCAGCAAAGCGCCGAACGAATCTTTGGATATTTATTGGCTGTAATACTAATGCCCTGACCGCTTCCACAGAAAGTGATGCCCAGTTCATACTCCCCACTGCTCACTGCCCTGGCGATAGAATGTCCAAAATCGGGATAATCGCAAGGTTCGTCGGAATAACAACCTAGGTCTGAGAAGACCATACCTTTCTCTTTAAGATACGCTATGATTACCTGTTTGCGGTCGAAACCGGCATGGTCGCTGGCAAGGGCTATGGTTGGATAGCTCATTATCGTAATTCCGGTAGATGAGAAACAAAAAAAGAGGATTTTTTTCCGCTTAATTCCCACAAAATTAATACTTTTTACTTCTTTACCCTTTATTCTGCTTTGAGAATTGAATTATTTCCGATTTTTCCAATTTCCATACTAAAACTGTGAAAAGGATGATCAGCAGGGAATTGAAAAGATACTTGAAAAAGGTATCTCCACCAATGCCTGCAAGTGATAGGAAAAAGAGCACTAAGGCCACTCCAAAGTAAAGAAATAGCCGACCCAGATCGTAGGGCACCGGATAGTGCTTTTGACCCCAAACATAGGTAATTACCGTCATGAGGAAGAAACAAACCAGCACGGCAATGGCAGAACCCATGTACCCCATAATCGGAATCAGGATAATGTTTAAGATGAGGGTTACGGCTGCTCCTATAAGGGCAATATAGGCACCGTAGCGGGTCATGTCTTTTAATTTGAACCAGATAGAAAGGCTAAAAAAGATGCCAAAAAAGAGGTTGGCCAAAAGCACCAGCGGCACTATTTTAAGTCCTTCGTGATACCGCACATCTATCAACTGTTTAACAAGATCTATATACAGCGTCATACCCAAAAATATGTAGAGGCCAAATAACAAAAAGTACTTCATTACAGAGGCATACACTGCAGGATCATCCTCCCCACTGTTTTTGCCCCGCGAAAAAAAGAAGGGCTCAAACGCATACCTGAAAGCCTGAATGAACATGTTCATTAGAACCGCCAGTTTATAGTTGGCACCATAAATTCCAACCTGAAACATGGGGTTTTGACTTTCTGGTACCAGAAAGGGGATTAATATTTTATCGATGTTTTGATTGATCATACCCGCCAGCCCAATAATCAAAATTGGAAAGGAGTAGGAGAGCATCTGTCGGAGCAAAATTTTATCGATGCTAAACCGCATGCCAAAAATTTCGCGGTAGAGAAGAAAGAGGGTACTTAGCGAAGCCAGCAGATTGGCTATAAAAATATAACCAATTCCAATATCGGGCGAATATATATGCTTAATGGGAGCCTCGGGAAAATGTTTTAAAATAAGGGGGCAAAGCGAAAGAAAAAATAGATTGAAACCAATATTGAAACCAATATTAACAATCTTAATGGTAGCAAACTTAATGGGCCTATTTTCGAGACGAAGTTTTGCAAACGGAATGGAGGTGAAGGCATCGATTGCCACCACAACCGCCAGCAACCATATATACTCCGGAAATCCGGGATAACCGATGGCAGAGGCAATGTCTCCTTTAAAAATGAAAATTAGAAACAAAAAAATCACTGAAGTGATCAAAAGCACTCCCTGTGAAGTTGAATAGACCTTTTCTGGATCGTGGTTGCGCGATGCAAAACGAAAATAGCCAGTTTCCATTCCATAGGTAAGCAGAATCAGCATAAAAGCAACGTAGGCGTAAAGGTTGGCCACCACTCCATACTCCTGTGGTAAAAAAAGTACAGAATAATAGGGTACGAGCCACCAGTTTAAAAAACGACCTACAATGCTGCTTACACCATAAATAGCAGTGTCTCCCAATAATTTACGAAAAGGATTCAAGGGTAATCTTTTTGAACAAAGATAGAATACCTATTGATTTGCAACCGCCAAAATCTGGGATTATTATCTTTGTAATCGAACAGCTTTTTGGAGATATACATCGGATTATGCGCAAATTGGTAAAAATAGCTTTGCTTGCTCTCTTGGTAGGGATTACATTTCAATGCTGTAGTAGTAAAAATCAGCGTTCGAGACGACCGGTAACAGCTGTGAGTCTCTATCCAATTGCACGCAATTATACCCTTGGCGAGCCTCTTGAGATTAGGGTGACTACCAATACCCATGGGGGAGATCTCGAATCAGTGCATTTGTACCTGAACAATGAGCTACTTTTTACTTCAGACCAAACCGAATTTTCTTTTTCTCTTAATGCATTAAATTATTTGGGCGACAACACTATACGAGTGTCATCAAAAAAAACAGACGGGGTAGACAATACCCGTCTTCTTAACTTTAAAGTGCTTAGCAATGTGGCCCCAAAAGAGTATCGTTTTAATATTGTACGCGATTATCCCCATAATCCGTTGCATTTTACGCAGGGGTTGGAGTTTCATAACAACCATTTGTATGAAGGTACTGGTGAATACGGTAAATCGGGTATCTATAAAAGCGATTATCTTACCGGAAATCTTCTGCTACAAAAACAACTTCCCGAAACCTATTTTGGAGAAGGTATTACCATTTTAAACGACAAACTTTACCAACTAACCTACAAGGAACAAATTGCCTTTGTTTACAATCTTTCGGACTTTGCATTAATAGATAGTTTCAAGATTGCTTCGAAAGAGGGTTGGGGTTTAACCAACGACGGAAAACATCTTATTATGAGCGATGGAACGGCGCATCTTACATGGATTAACCCCTACAATTACGCAATCGAAAAACAAGTTCAAGTGGCAGATCATCAAAGAATATGGCAATACATCAATGAGCTTGAATATGTAGATGGGTCGATTTGGGCCAATGTATGGACAACCAACCAAGTTGTTAGGATTGATGCTGTTACCGGTCAAATTTTAGGGCTTGTTGATCTGGAGGGAATTTTAAGCATAATGCATCAAAATCAAAACCAAAGAATCGATGTCCTGAATGGGATTGCTTATAACAAAAATAGATCTACCTTTTTTGTAACGGGTAAATTATGGCCCAAACTTTTTGAAATAGAGATTGAATATTAAAATTGAATCAAAATAGGGTAGGAGTGTCGCTTGCTCTGCGACGACTCAGATGCTCGTAAGATAAATCGGTAACTTCCCTTCCCCTTGGGGTGCGTTTTAAAAATCCTTCCTTAATCAAAAATGGCTCATATACCTCTTCAATGGTTCCAGCATCTTCTCCAACGGCCGTAGCTATGGTAGATATCCCTACTGGACCTCCTTTAAACTTGTCGATAATAGTGATCAATATTCTGTTATCCATATCATCAAGTCCATACTTATCTATGTTAAGCGCTTCAAGAGCATAACGGGTTATATCGAGGTCTATACTACCATTTCCCTTTACCTGAGCAAAATCCCTCACTCTCCTGAGCAATGCATTTACAATACGGGGAGTTCCCCTGCTCCTTCCGGCAATCTCATTTGCCGCAACATCTTCAATCGTAACATTGAGTATAGAAGCAGAACGTTTAACAATTTGTGTCAATATAGAGGCATCGTAATATTCGAGATGAAATTTAATTCCAAATCGAGCGCGTAAAGGAGCAGTAAGTAAACCAGACCGGGTAGTAGCGCCCACAAGGGTAAAAGGATTCAAATCGAGCTGTATCGACCGCGCAGAAGGCCCCTTATCTATTAAAATATCAATTCTGAAGTCCTCCATAGCTGAATAGAGATACTCCTCTACAATGGGCGATAAACGATGAATTTCATCAATAAAAAGTACATCATTCTCCTCTAAGTTGGTAAGCAAACCTGCTAAATCTCCAGGTTTATCCAATACCGGACCAGAGGTAATTTTTATACCCACACCCATTTCGTGGGCAATTATATTAGATAAGGTAGTTTTTCCCAATCCTGGAGGTCCGTGCAACAATACATGATCAAGCGCTTCGCCTCGCATTCGAGCTGCCTTCACAAATATTTTTAAATTTTCGACGGTCTGGTTTTGTCCGCTAAATTCAAAAAACGATACAGGTCTTAACTGATTGTCAATCTCACGATCCTTGTCGGAATAGCTGTTCGAACGCAAATCCATTAAATCTGTCATTTTTTCCCTTTAAGGTAATTTCTCTGTTTCGGGTAGCAATAAAAACCAAATTAAGACTCGCACCTTTCACTTTTCAAAATTAACACCATTTATGTATTTATATTCTTTCTTTCTAAAAGTATAAATGATAATGCTAATGGTCTGTTTATTGATGTTGATAATTTGAGACAGGTTTTTATACTCAGTTTGTGAACAGGTTTTAAAGAGTTTGTTACCCTGTTGTGAAAAATTAAGTTATTGAAATTGAATGTACTATTTTAATATTATTTCATGTTTGTTAATAAGCTAGAGTTTGCGTTATCACCTGTATTGGACATTGTAACTTGTTTAAAATTTAAAGTAAAATGGATGGATAATAATTTGCAGTTATGGAGTATAATTTTATTATGAGATGGCATAGATAGATGCAAATATTTAAATTGATTTTTTTGAGGTAATTTTGAACAGTTTTTAACCGGATCCTGATTTTCTAAATTATTGAAAATATGGGCTCCCTGTAGAATGAGCAACAAAGATTTAAACATACTCTCCGATAAATTGATTCGCTTTAAACGGCGCTATCTTTTGTTTGAATTAACCAAAGGTACACTGCTGTTTGTTGCGGTTGTAATTCTGTTGTTACTTTCAGTTAACTATCTGGAATACAGAATGTATTTATCATCTGCCTGGAGAAAATCCCTTTTCATAGGGTCAATTTCTTTTGGTTCTCTGGTATTCATCCGATTTGTTGGACTTAGGTTGCTCCAAATATTGGGCATTTACAATGTACTTGATTCCTTTAAAATATCTGCCCTTATTTCGAATTATTTTCCACAATTGGGCGATCGCTTAATCAATGTTTTGGAATTGGGTACACGCTTGGATGGAAACTACAGCTTGTCTTTGCGCGACGCTGCAATATCGCAGAAGGTTGAACAACTTAAAGTTGTGGATTTTAATTCTGCGGTTGGAATAAAAAATCTATACAGTGTACTTAAATATTTTGCTGCAAGTGTTCTTTTAACAGCTGTAGTTTTGCTGTTTAATTCTGAATCTTTTGTTGCCTCTGGAATTCGTCTGGTTCATTATAATGAACATTTCGAACGACCCGCTCCGTTTACTTTTACATGGAGCAATTACGTAGAGGGTGTAACAAAGGGTTCCGACTTTGAACTTGAGGTACTCTGTGAAGGAAATGAAATACCGTCGTTGCTCTATGTTAATATTGGTGGAAATAATTTTCTTATGTCGGCTAAAGGGAACGGACGATTTACGTATTCCCTAAACGCCGTTGTAAATACGATTCCATTCTTTCTTACCGATCTTCAATTCAGGTCTCAAGCGTTTACCCTTAATGTGGTTCCTGTTCCTGTTCTTCATCAATTTCAAGTTGGTGTTGTTCCGCCAGCCTATACGTTTCTTGAGCCCTATTGGGTCGAAAATGTAAACGATATTACGGTACCCATGGGAAGTACCTTAGATTTGGTCTTTTCGGCTTTTGATACCGATACGCTACAGTTGATTTCTCTGGCGGATAAGGTTGTGTTGGCGTCGCCTGTAAACAGCAACGATTTTCGCCATTCAATGCAAATTTTGGAGAGTTCAAATTACAGCGTAGAGCTTAAAAATGAGCATTCAGTTTTTCAACCTTTTATTCGTCTAACGGTTGATGTAACAGAGGATCTATTTCCCGAAATGGAATTGGCCCAAACTGTTGATAGCATGCAGTTGTCCCGTTATTTTTTTAAAGGACGGATCAACGATGATTATGGTTTTACTCAACTTGCTTTTCATTTGCAATATGGCAGTACCGATTCCATAATACTATTACCGTTTCATAGGTTTGTTCGGCCTCAGGAATTCTATTTTTCTATAAATTTTTCGGAATTTAATCCAGATCGTACCCCCATTCAATATTTCTTCTCTGTAGCCGATAACGATGCGATAACGGGCGCTAAAACAACGTTTAGCAACAGGCATACCTTCGTCTTTCCAAACCGGAGTGATTTAAATGAAGCTGAAATATTGGCATTTCAGAAAATTGAGGATCTAATTGAGGAGAGCCACATGTTGGCTCGGGAGTTAAAGGAGGATGTTCGCAATCTTCAGATGAGAAACTTAAATTCAACACTCACCGATTGGGAAAGGTCTCAAATGGCCGAGGAGATGTTGCAAAAGCGAAATGCACTCGAAGAGGTGTTGGGTGAGATTGAAAATACCTACCATCAGTTGACAAATTTTCAAAACAGTTTTACCCAACAGCGGTCCGATATTTTAGAAAAACAGCAACTTATAAAGGAACTACTGGATTCTGTTATTACCGATGAAATCAAAGCACTTCTGGATGAGTTTAATGAGCTCGCAAAGTCGTTTAATGAACAGAAGCTGAATGAATTGGGGCAGCAGATGGATTTATCTTTCGAATCTTTATCACGGCAACTCGACCGTAACCTCGAAATGCTGAAGCGTATGCGGCTCGAGCAAAATGTACAAGGGATAATAGACGAACTCCAAACGGTTGGTGAATTGCACGAAACCCTCTCTGATAAAGTCAATCCCCGCAACGAATCTGACGATTTGTTTAAGGACATTGCCGAACAGGCATTCCAGTTTGAACAATTAAAGCAGGAATTTATGCAACTGCTTGAGGAGAATAATAAGTTAATCCGCCCTTATGGTTTAGACTCCTTTAAGGAAATATTTGATCGAATTGAAGAGCTCCTAAAAGAAAACAAAACAATTGATGGGGCTTCAAACAAAAATGATGTTAAGCATAGAACTCGGAACGCCGGAGAACAAATGAAACGCTTAGCTGCTGATATGCAGTCGCTTATGGATAGCTCATCTATGCAACAACGTGGCGAAGATGTTGCCAATTTACAGCAAATTCTACGAAATTTGATTCGGTTCTCCTTCGAGCAGGAGCGGGTGCTTACTACGATGGTTTCTTTGCCATCGCGCGATCCAATCTTTATCGACCTAACCCGAAATCAACGCAATTTAATCAATCAGAGTGTGGTTATTCAGGATTCCCTCTATGCGTTGGCCAATCGTGTACCTCAAATTAACAACGTTGTAAGCAACGAACTGCTATCTCTTTCTACCAATGTAAACCGGGCACTGGCTGTCCTGTCAGACGATAATTATGCCCAATCTATGGTGCACCAACAGCTGGTTTTTACGGCTGCCAACAATCTTTCTTTGCTGCTTAGCGAGATCTTGGATAATATTGAAAATCAGAATAACCGCGAGGGAGAAGGTGAAGGTGACGGTAATTCTGGCAGGCAAGGAATGAATATGCTCCAACAGCAATCGGAAAACCTTAAAGAGCAGCTTCAACGCATGCTCGAACAGATGAAGGACGGTGGGCAGCCAATGAGCAGGGAGTTATCGGAGACTTTAATGATGCAGGAAATGATGCAGCAGATGCTCCGAGAGTTGATCAATTCAGGGGGTGTGGGCGAAGATAGCCGACGACAGCTCCAAGAGATCGACAGGCTACTTGAATTAAGTAGGCAGGACATTTTGCAACGGCAAATTTCACCCGATCTGATCAACAGACAAGGAGAGATACTTAGTAGGCTTTTAGAAGCCGAGCGCTCCGAGCGGGAAAGGGATGAGGAGAATAAACGGGAAAGCAATACTGCCGAAGATCTATTTTACAGCAACCCAGCAATTTTCTTCGAACGTAATGAAAATGAAGAAATTATGCTCGAAGAACTTCAAAGGAATGGACTAAAGGTCAATTCATTCTACCTTATGAAATTGAATCGTTTTATCGAACGATGGCCCGATAACTGATAGAAATACGCAGGTATGGTGCGGTATTATTTTGAACAAATCGCTGTATTTTCGTTCGCACGCAGGTTGTTGCGTGGTGTTCTCATTACGATTGTTAAAGATCATGGCCTTGCAATGGGCGAGGTGAATATTATTTTCTGTAGCGACGATTATTTGCTTCAACTCAATCGCGATTACCTTCAGCATGACTATTATACTGATATTCTTACTTTTGGTAACTCGGAGGGCGGCATTGTTAAAGGAGAGTTGTACATCAGTGCAGACAGGGTTCGCGATAATGCTTCTGCGTATAAGGTAAGATTCTCAACCGAGTTGTATCGAGTTGTATGCCATGGTATGTTGCATTTGGTGGGTTATGGCGACGCTACCGAAGATGAAGTAATTTTAATGCGGTCGAAAGAAGAATGGTATATTCAAAGTATGAACAATCAGGCTTAGATATGTTTCCAGTATATGATGTCATAGTGGTTGGTGGAGGGCATGCCGGATGTGAAGCTGCGGCAGCTGCGGCCAATTTGGGTTCGCAAACCCTTCTCATCTCTATGGATATGACGAAATTTGGACAGATGTCGTGCAATCCTGCCATGGGAGGGATCGCCAAAGGACAAATTGTTAGAGAGATTGATGCGCTTGGGGGCTATGCCGGCCAGTTATCCGATAGGTCGACGATACAGTTTCGGTTACTGAATCGTTCGAAGGGTCCTGCAATGTGGAGTCCTAGAGCCCAAATTGATCGTATGCGCTATGCCGAACTCTGGCGCCAAACACTTGAAAGCCTCGAGAAATTGGATTTGTGGCAAGATACGGTAATCGGTCTCGATATTGAAAATGGATTGGTAAAAGGAGTATATACTCGTATGGGGATCCATTTTTCTGCCCGTACCGTTATACTTACCAACGGCACCTTTCTGAATGGTTTAATGCACATTGGTCGCACCCAAATGGAAGGAGGAAGAATAGGTGAAGCTTCAAGTTTTAGCATCAGTGAACAATTGTCGGCTGCTGGCTTTCGCACCGGTAGGCTAAAGACGGGTACTCCTGTTAGGATCGATGGTAGGTCTATTGATTTTTCTGTTATGGAGGAGCAACCCGGAGAGTTGGAGCACCATAAATTTAGCTACTTGCCTTTGGTGAAGAGTGAGCTAAAGCGTCGTTCATGCTGGATTACCTATACCAATCCTATTGTTCACGGGGAGCTTGAGTTGGGTTTCGACGATTCTCCCATGTACAATGGAACAATAGAGAGTGTTGGTCCCCGGTATTGTCCGAGCATCGAATCAAAATTAACGACCTTTTCTGAACGGCAACGACATCAGCTTTATCTCGAACCAGAAGGGGAGGTAACCAATGAATATTACCTGAATGGTTTCAGCAGTTCTTTGCCCTGGGATGTTCAGTTAAAAGCACTACGTAAAATAGCTGGCCTGGAAAATGCTAAAATTTACAGACCTGGTTATGCTATTGAATACGACTATTTTGATCCTACTCAGCTGCTTCACACCCTCGAGACCAAACCTATTCAAAATCTATATTTTGCAGGGCAAATTAATGGCACTACTGGATACGAAGAGGCTGGGGCACAGGGTATTATGGCTGGAATTAATGCTCACCTTCGGGCGTGTAATAGCAGTGAAATTTTCGTGTTGAAACGTGATGAGGCTTATATCGGCGTACTTATAGATGACCTGGTTACCAAGGGCGTTGATGAACCTTACCGTATGTTCACGAGTCGCGCCGAATACCGTATATTACTGCGACAAGACAACGCCGATGAACGCCTCACCAAAATGGCACACGGCCTGGGCTTAGCCGATGGTCATAGGTTACAGCTCTTGGAAGAAAAATTAGATCTTCGCGACACTATTCTACAGTGGTTTTCAAGTAAAAGTGTAACACCCGACGAAATCAACAAATTTCTAGTCGAGAGTGGAACTACCCCCATACATCAGAAAACCCGCTTCCGAGATATACTTAGTCGACCTCAGATTTCACTTCGCCGATTAATGGGCCAGTTTGATTCCATTGCACATTTGTGGGATCCTATTTCACCCGATCGGAAAGAGGAACTTGTTGATGCTGTGGAGATTGCGATTAAATATGAAGGATATATTGGACGGGAGAAACAGATTGCCAGCAAATTGAAACGGTTGGAGTATGTCGAAATCCCAGCCGACATGAATTATACTAGTTTAAATAGTTTAAGTACCGAAGCCCGTCAGAAGCTTAGTACCGTACGTCCAAGTTCGATAGGACAAGCCAGCAGGATTCCCGGCGTGTCGCCTTCGGATGTCAATGTACTGTTGGTAATGTTGGGCCGTTAACTGTTCCACGTGGAACAAATCTTATTATGGAGTTAAAAAGTAAAATACGCGAGATTGCAGATTTTCCCACACCGGGGATAAATTTTAAAGACATTACCACCCTCTTGAAAGATCCCGAGGCGTTTGCCTTCCTTGTGGATTCGATTACTCAATTTTTCAACGATAGGCGAATTACCAAAGTGGTTTCGCTCGAGTCGCGTGGTTTTATTGTTGGTGGCGCCTTGGCATATCGATTGAATGCCGGGTTTGTGCCTGTTCGGAAACAGGGTCGATTGCCAGGTGAAACTGTATCGGTTTGTTACGATTTGGAATATGGCTCCGATGTTATAGAGTTGCATAAAGATGCACTTACATCCGATGATGTTGTACTTATACATGACGATTTGCTTGCGACGGGTGGTACAGCCCTCGCAGCACTGGATTTGGTCCAGAAGTTGAATGTTACAAAAGTTTACTTCAGTTTTCTTTGTGATTTAAGTTTTATTCAAACACCGGCCAAGGATCGTTTGAGGGACTATACCTCGCATATTTTGGTGACTTACTAATTCAATTGATGGGTGGTTAAGCCTGTACATTCCAATAAATATATAGAACATCTGCGAAAGCTGATGTCTAGTTTACCAGAAGCTCCTGGGATTTATCAATATTTCGATAACCAGGGAACCATTATCTATATCGGAAAGGCCAAAAACCTCAAAAAGCGCATCACTTCATATTTTACCAAGGAACCCGAAAATCGAAAAACAGCCTTGTTGGTTCGCAATATTGCGAACATTCAGCACATGGTCGTCGATTCCGAAGAAGATGCATTGTTGCTTGAAAATAATCTGATCAAGAAATACCAGCCACGGTACAACATCCGATTAAAAGATGATAAGACGTATCCATGGATATGTATTAAGAATGAACCTTTCCCGAGGGTTTTCAAGACCCGCAATGTAATACGGGATGGATCCGATTATTATGGCCCCTTTACATCATGGCTTACAGTCTCTACTTTATTGGATCTTTTTAAAAAACTTTACAAGCTCAGATCCTGTAACTATAATTTGTCTAGGAGCAATATAGATAATGGTAAGTTTAAGGTATGTCTTGAATACCACATAGGAAATTGCAAAGGCCCTTGCGAAAACCATCAGGCGGATCTCGACTACAAAAAGGGAATCGATGAAATTAAAGATATACTTAAAGGCAATGTTGGAGGGGTTATTCAACAATTGCGCGTATTAATGCAAGGTCATGCCGACAATTTCAGATTCGAGGAGGCCCACGAGATTAAAGAAAGGCTTTTATCGCTCGAAAATTACCAAAGCAGGTCTACCATTGTCAGTCCAAACATTAGCGATGTAGATGTATTTACCATCAGCTCTGATGAAAATCTTGCCATAGTAAATTACCTTAAAATTATACGGGGGGCAATTGTTCAAACCCATACCATGGAGATCAAAAAGTTACTCGATGAACCCGATGAGGATCTTATTATGATGGCCATTGTAGACATTCGTCAGAAAATTTATAGCAATGCCAGGGAAATACTAATGCAGTTTAAACCCAGTGTAGGTTTACAAAATTGTGTTATTACGGCACCCAAAATAGGGGAGAAGCGCAAGTTGGTGGAGCTTTCGTTGAGGAATGCTACCTACTACAGAATGGATAAAAAGCGGCAGGAAATTTTGCACCACGAAAAGGAGACTCCAACGCAGCGTATGCTTTCGACCGTGCAGTCCGATCTTCAATTGAGTGCGCTGCCCGTATATATAGAGTGCTTTGATAACAGCAACCTGCAGGGATCTTTTCCGGTAGCTGCCTGTGTTGTCTTTAGAGATGGCAGACCCGCCAAGCGAGACTATCGCCATTATAACATTAAGACCGTAGAGGGGCCCAACGATTTCGCGTCGATGGAGGAGGTTGTGTTTCGCCGTTATCGGAGGTTGCTGGATGAGCAGTCGCCCCTGCCTCAACTCATTGTAATCGATGGTGGCAAAGGTCAACTCTCCGCAGCGGCCTCAGCGCTCGAATCACTCAATCTAAGGGGAAAGATTGCCATCATTGGAATTGCTAAACGACTTGAGGAGATTTTTTTCCCCGAAGACAGTGTTCCTATTTATCTCGATAAAAGATCGGTAACCTTAAAACTTATTCAATCTCTGAGAGATGAAGCACATCGTTTTGGAATTTCGTTTCACCGGCAAAAACGTTCCAAGGGCTTTTTAAAAAATGAACTCGAGGAGATTAAAGGAATCGGTCCAGCCACCATCAAAAAGTTGCTCTTACAATATAAATCGGTTAAGAGAATCTCGTTGCTTAGCAAAGAAGAGATGGTTGCGGTGGTCGGAGAAGATAAGGCACTTAAATTGGTCGATTTTTTCATAAATAGGGAAAAAATGATCTAATCGAATGTGGCAAGCGCGATATTGAATGTGCTGTAATGAATTGAAATGCAGTAATATAGTTGATTATGGAACATAACGTATCCACTCAGAGGGCCAAACCATTTTTGGTTATTGGAATGTGTTCTTTATAGTACTATGCTGCGTGGTCTGAAACAACGAACGACCTAAGACAGTTTTCTGAGTTGACAGTGGCCAATATGCTAAATTGTGTTTTGGTGCCGATTGGTTCCCCAATTGTCCTCGCGCTCAATAATTGGGAGCAACCCTTCCCAAAAGATTTCACGTGGAACATTTTTAACTCCTAAAACGATGGACGGTGCTTTTGATCCGTCTCAAGAAGTCCGAGGTAGCTGATGTACCTTGATTCTGCAATTTTACCATCTACCACCGCTTTTTTGACGGTGCATCCTGGTTCGTGGGTGTGTGAACAGTTGTTGTATTGGCAGTTGTTGGATATTCGAAAAATTTCCAGAAAGTAGTGTGATATCTCCCAGGGCTCCATTTCCAGCATACCAAAGGCCTTTATACCGGGCGTATCGATGATGTATCCACCAAAGTCGAGTATAAAAAGTTCTGAAAAAGTTGTGGTATGCTTTCCTGTTTCGTGGTAGTTGGATATTTCACGCGTTCGGAGCTTCAGGCCGGGCTGAAGCGTATTGATGATGGTCGATTTTCCCACTCCGCTATGCCCACTAAAGACACTTATTTTGTTCTTCATGCAGTGTTTAAGGTCATCGATACCAGCCAGGGTTACGGTGGAAGTTTCGAGACACTGATATCCAATCTGTTGGTATAGCTGCTTCCATTCCGCTAATTTTTGCATCTGTTCCGAATGGTATCGATCGGTTTTATTAAAGACTATGATAACCGGAATACGGTAGGCTTCGGCCGAAGCCAAAAAGCGATCGATAAAAGTAGTAGTCGTTACTGGAAAGTTAAGGGTTACTACGAGAAATGCCTGATCGATGTTGGAAGCAATGATATGGGCTTGTTTTGACAGGTTTTGCGACCGCCGTATAATATAGTTTTTGCGTTCCTCTACGGTATGGATTATCCCAATGTCTTTTTGCTGATCCTGACTGTCTTTAATTTGATGTTCGAAATTGACCCAATCGCCTACTGCGACGGGGTTTGTGGTAGAAATGTCCTTTAATTTAAGATTTCCCTTAATTTTGCAAGCATATTCAGTACCTGTTTCCTCCCGCACCGTGTACCAGCTTCCGGTAGATTTTATGACCAGACCTCTCTTCAATAGCGTAGGTTTTATTCCCAGTTCAAAATTATTTTACCACAATTTCCCTCTTCAATGGTGGCAAATGCCTTTTCGAAATCATCGGCATCGAATCGGTGGGTAATTACTCCTGAAATATCGAGACCGGAAAGCAGCATCATTTCCACCTGATACCAGGTCTCATACATCTCACGGCCATAGATCCCCTTTAGTGTTAATCCTTTGAATATCAACTTACTCCAATTGATCTGAGTAGAATTGGGAAGCAATCCAAGCAGGCTGATTTTTCCGCCGTTGTACATATTGTTTACCATATCGTTGAACGCTGCCGGCGATCCACTGCATTCGAGTCCAACATCAAAACCGCCTACCATGTGAAGGGTATCCATTTGGGTTTTCAGGTCGTCTTTTGTGGGATCGATTACAAGGGTCGCCCCCATCTTTTCGGCCAGTCGCCTGCGGTAAGGACTAAGATCGGTGCCAACCACATTGCGGGCTCCTGCAAATTTACAGATGGCGGTTGCCATTGCTCCTATGGGTCCGCCGATACCGGTAATCAGTACATCCTCGCCCAGCAGTGGAAATGATAAAGCCGTATGGGTGGCATTTCCGAGCGGATCCATAATGGATACAATTTCATCGGGAATGCGCTTGTCGATGTGAAGTACATTTTTGGCAGGTACTGAAAGGTATTCGGCAAATCCGCCATCGCGACTTACCCCTATCCCAATGGTATTGTCGCAGATATGTTGGCGACCCCGTCGGCAGTTTCTACAATATCCGCAAGCAATATGACCTTCTACGGTAACCCTTTCTCCAATATTAACACCCTGCACCTCTTCTCCGATTTCAACTACATGACCCATATACTCATGACCAATGATAACTGGTGTTTTAATGGCCTGTTGAGCCCATTCGTCCCACTTGTAGATGTGTAAGTCGGTACCACAAATAGCCGATTTTCCTATTTTTATTAGAACATCGTTGGGCCCAACTACTGGCATAGGGACTTCTTCCATCCAAATACCCTTTTCGGGTTTGCGCTTAACCAATGCTTTCATGTGACTATAAGTTCTTTAAATATTTTACCATATTGACCGCAATTCAGATCCTGACACCTATGTACGAATTCCTTTTTAAGAAGTCAATTTGCGACTATTTTGCTCCTGCTACCCGACTGGTTTTCTAAACGTTACCCATCAGCCCATCTTGTTAAAACCCCAAGTAGGTATGTGTTTTTTTGCGCTTCAGACAGTAAGCAGTCGCTCGGAATTTCGCGCCCAACGATACAGTGTATGCCTGTTCAATCAACAACGAAAAGTAATAAGATAATTGGAAATGACTGCACACTTTTATCATATAAATAGGGCGGATTTCAGTGTATGCATAGGGGTTTTGGAAGTTGGGTAGTGGTCTCAAATTTAATTTATTGGTTTTGATCTGTCCCAATGGTTGCTATAAACCTCACGGGATACCAGGAAGCCAAAAATCCAATGAGTGAAACTGCGCCGAATATCATCAGCAGATCGCTGACAACAATTTTTACCGGGTAGGCAGATACAATAAAGGATCCGCTACCAGGCAGCGAAATCCAACCAAAATGCATCTGCAGCAGACTAATTGTAACGCCAGCTGCCATACCGATGGTTATGCCGACCAGTGCGATAAGCCATCCTTCAATCAGAAATACTTTATGAATTAGCCGCGAATCGGCACCCATACTTCGTAGAATGGCGATGTCGCTTTTTTTGTCAATAATCAGCATCGATAGGCTGCCCAGAATGTTGAATGAGGCTACCATCAGGATGAAAATTAAAATCAGGTAGGTAGCCCATTTTTCCGATTTCATGGTTTTATACAACATATCGTGTTGTTGATATTTGTTTCTTACCTCATAGGCACTTCCCAGTTGCTGCTGCAGTAGTTTTTGAACTTTTTTCACCTTTGCCGATGGGTCAATTTTTAGTTCAATGGCACTCACCTCGTTACCGGTGTCGAAAAGTCGCGAAGCAAACGAAAGCGGAACCAATACCAGCTGAGCATCGACCTCATCGAGCAGGGCAAAAATACCTGAGGCATAAATATAATCGTGGTTTAGTCCGCTTTCAGGAGACAGAGTAGGTCGTCCTCCCCGCCGGGGAACATACATATGGATTGGGGCAGAAAGATCGTACCCGATGCCCAGTTGAGCGGCAACCCCTTGGCCGGGCACGGCATAAAACACACCCCGGTCGTTGAGCAAAAAGTCGCCGAACAACATGAGGTCGCTGATGCCAGTTACCTCGGCAAATTGTGGAGGAACCCCTTTTACGGTAGCGATAAACTGGCGGTCGCCATATTTTAACAAGGCATTCTCTTCAATAACTTCCGAGTAAGCAAATATGCTGCTGTTGTTAGAAAGAATCGAGTCGGTAAGGAGTTGGGGGTCGAAACGTTTCCCCTCGACGGCAGTTATTTTTAGATCGGGATCGAGCTCACTGAGGTAGGATTCGATGAGATGGTTAAATCCGTTAAACACCGACATTACCACGACCAGGGCAAAAGTTCCGGTGGCCACACCCAGCGCCGATATGGCTGAAATGAGGTTTATAATGTTCTGTTTCTTCTTAGAAATCAGATACCTGCGGGCTATAAAAAATGGCAGATTCAAGATGGGGTTAACTTTTCAGCAACTGGTCAATTTTGTCGATATAGTCGAGACTGTCGTCGATAAAAAACTCCATTATGGGCACAATTCGAATCTGTTTCGACACCTTATTGCCTATGATTCCGCGAATTGGTTTGTAAAGTCCACGTACTTTTTCAAGCACATCGATTGCTTTATCGGTAGGGTATACGCTCAGGTAGCATCTGGCAAGCGATAGGTCGGCGGTAATTCTAACGGTGGTAACACTAACCAAAACCCCTGTAAATGCTGAACGGTATTCTTTCAGAAAAACTTCGGCAAGTTCTTTCTGAATGAGGCGTGAAACTTTATTTTGACGGGTGGTAAAATTTTCCATGTAGTATTATTTGGTGTAAGGCCCCCTATCTGTCCATTTTCGACGGTAGGAAACCTTATGAATCGATGATTTGTGGAAACAAAAGTACGTTTTTTATAGCAATACAGGAAAGAAACCAACCCCCAAACTCTTGATAACTTGTTGATAAGTTGTCGTTAAAGGTGGAGGCAAACGGCCCATTCGCTTTTTATTAATCATTAATTTTATTCACGCTTTCAAAACACGCTTTTTAACTTTTTGGCATCACACACACCTCCACGCATCCTTTTGCATAACAATAAGTTAACAATTTATCTGAAAATATTTAGGAATAGATAATGTTAAAATAATTTAAATCAAATATCAAAAAATTACATTTGCAACCAAATTCTAAAATGGGAAATTCTATGAACAAACAAGTAAGAAAGCTATCCATGCTAATGGTGGTGCTGTTTTTGGGCATTACATCAGCAGTAGCACAGGTTACTACTTCTGGACTTTCAGGAAGGGTAAACACAGAGAACAATGAGGCCCTGCCGGGCGCCACTGTGATTGCTGTGCACGTACCATCGGGTACACAGTATGCAACTATTACCAATGCGAATGGTATTTTTACCCTGCAAGGGTTACGTCCGGGAGGACCTTATACTGTTGATGTATCATTTATTGGATATTCTACAGGTAAATTTTCGCAACTTACACTTCAGTTGGGTGAAACTTTTTCTCTAAACGTTAATCTGATAGAGAGTAGCGTTGATGTGGGAGAAATAATAGTTGTGGGTACCAAAATGTCTGCTTTCCAGACCAACAAAACCGGAGCTGCAACCAACATTTCTTCACAGCAGCTCACTTCATTGCCTACCATTAGCAGAAGCATTACGGATTTCACCCGTTTAACGCCCCAAGCCTACGGAAATTCATTTGCCGGACGCGATGGACGCTATAATAATCTTCAGATTGACGGTGCTAATTTTAACAATGCATTTGGATTGAGTACAAATCCTCTTCCGGGCGGACAGTCTCAAGCAATCTCACTGGATGCAATTGAAGAAATCCAGATCAATATTGCCCCATACGATGTAAAACAAAGTAATTTTACTGGAGCTGGTATCAATGCCATTACACGCAGTGGAACCAATCTTATGACCGGATCGGTTTATGGGTTTTACAACAATGAAAAATTTCAAGGTCGAAAAATTGGAAGCGTCGAACTTCCTGAAGGACAATCGGCACTCACCAGAAATTACGGTTTCCGCGTAGGAGGTCCTATTATTGAAAACAAACTTTTCTTCTTTATAAATGCTGAGCGGCAGGACGATATTGGTGCAAATGCCTCTGGGTCCAATTTGTGGAGAGCATCAACCAATGGTGTAGCCAACCCAACCAACAACATTGCCAGAACTTCGGTTGCTTTCCAGACCAACAAAACCGGAGCTGCAACCAACATTTCTTCACAGCAGCTCACTTCATTGCCTACCATTAGCAGAAGCATTACGGATTTCACCCGTTTAACGCCCCAAGCCTACGGAAATTCATTTGCCGGACGCGATGGACGCTATAATAATCTTCAGATTGACGGTGCTAATTTTAACAATGCATTTGGATTGAGTACAAATCCTCTTCCGGGCGGACAGTCTCAAGCAATCTCACTGGATGCAATTGAAGAAATCCAGATCAATATTGCCCCATACGATGTAAAACAAAGTAATTTTACTGGAGCTGGTATCAATGCCATTACACGCAGTGGAACCAATCTTATGACCGGATCGGTTTATGGGTTTTACAACAATGAAAAATTTCAAGGTCGAAAAATTGGAAGCGTCGAACTTCCTGAAGGACAATCGGCACTCACCAGAAATTACGGTTTCCGCGTAGGAGGTCCTATTATTGAAAACAAACTTTTCTTCTTTATAAATGCTGAGCGGCAGGACGATATTGGTGCAAATGCCTCTGGGTCCAATTTGTGGAGAGCATCAACCAATGGTGTAGCCAACCCAACCAACAACATTGCCAGAACTTCGGTTGCCGATTTGGAGGCAGTTCGGAACCACCTGATTAATCAGTGGGGGTACGACCCAGGTCGTTATGAAGGGTATGCAACAGAAGCTATCCAATACAGCACCAAATTCCTCGCCCGAATTGACTGGAACATCAATCAAAATCATCGCCTTGCAATTCGCTACAATCAGGTAGAAGGTGTTGCTAATTCATTGGCCAATGGTAACTCTGGACCTTCTCCTCGTTCATCAACTAACAGGGTGAGCCAAAACTCTATTACTTTCGAGAAAGGTAATTATAGTACCAGTAATATTGTAAAATCGCTTACTGCCGAATTGAATAGCAAATTTTCGGCCGATATCTCCAATCAATTTCTTGCCACATACAGCCGCATCCAAGATACTAGGAAATCTCCCAGTGAAATTTTCCCATTTGTCGACATCTGGGATGGAAACAGGAGTACTTCAGGAGGACCTGAAACCAACTATATGAGTTTTGGGTATGAATTGTTTACTTTTAACAATGATGTTGTTAACGACAACTTCTCTTTCGTAAACAACCTAACTTACTTAAAAGGAAGCCACACCATTACCGGTGGATTAAGCTTTGATGTTCAGAAGTTTGGTAACAATTATGTTCGACTTGGAACATCTTATTACCGCTATGCTTCGGTCGAAGACTTTCTCACTACTGGCAAGCCTAATGAGGTAGCTCCAATTACTTTTGGTGTAACCTATCCTTACGAAGGTCAAGATCCTTATGCAAGAATCAATTTCGCCCAGGTCGCTGCATATATTCAAGACCGTTTTGCTGTAAACGAACAGTTTACCTTAACCTATGGCTTACGTGCTGAATTGCCGCTTTACTTGAATGAATTGACGACCAATGCGGCAATCAATTCCCTTTCGCTGCTCGATCCTGATGGCAATTCCAAAAATTACGATTCAGGGGCATGGCCTGCTTCACGAATTATGCTGTCGCCACGTGTAGGTTTTAAATATGATGTAATGAACGATGGTGTTTTAACTTTACGCGGTGGTACCGGCGTTTTCACGGGTCGCGTGCCTTTCGTATGGTTGACCAATATGCCAACCAACGCTGGAGTTTTGCAGAACAATGTAGAGCCCGGAAGTTATGCTCAGGTAGCAAGCTGGATAGGGAATGTACGGTTTAATCCTGACCAATACCACTGGGTAAACAATCCTCCTGCAGGCGCTTCAGCCGTATTTATTAAAACGCCCCGCGATGGATATCCCAGCAGTTTCTCACTTGTTGATCAGGATTTCAGAATGCCCAAAGTATGGAGAAGCAGTTTAGGATTTGACTATAATATTCCTGAAACTCCTTTTGTTGCAACTTCTGATATTCTTTATACCAAAGAGATCAATGCTGCTTATCAGTTTGGTGCCAACCGTGCCACTCCAAACACTAAGATGAACTACGGTGGTGATGACCGCTACTTCTTCCCAACTGCGGCTGCTGCAGCCCATAATCCTAATCTTGGTGCAAACAGTGGTGTAGTGTTAACCAATACCGACGTTAATGGTCACTCTTTCAGCGCAACTGTTGGACTAACTGTACCTTCATATAATGGCATTTCTGCATCGGTTTATTATACCTATTCAGAAGCAAAAACCATTAGTGATAATCCCGGATCCAATGCCTCATCGGCTTGGGTTGGCAGTCCTTCCATCAACAGTCCCAACGATCAGAACCTTTTCTACTCAGCTTATTCCATACCTCATTCGGTTAAAGGCCATATTAGTTACAGGAAAACCTATTACAATAATTTGGCCACCACCTTCTCTTTGTTTTACAACGGAGCTCATTCTGGACGTTTCTCCTATACCTACAATAGCGATTTGAATAGGGATGGAATCAACGCTGACTTGTTGTACCTGCCGCAAAACAGTTCATCATTGACATTCGCCAATTTAACCGCCGGAGGGGTTACTTATACTCCTGCTCAACAGCGCGAAGCCTTTGATAAATTTGTTGAAGCCAATGGCTTGGACAAATATAGAGGTCAATATTTGCCAAGAAACGCATTCTTAATGCCTTGGCGGGATCGATTTGATTTCCGCATGCTTAGAGACCTTATGGTTGGATTGGGTAAAGACAGCCGTTCGCTGCAGTTAAGTCTCGATATTCTGAACATAGGTAACATGGTAAATAAAAATTGGGGTGTAGCCCAAACATTCAACAATGCACAAAGATTGCTTAATGTTGCCAGTGTTACCCCAGACGGTGTTCCTACCTTCAGAATGAACACAATTGTGGACAATGGACAAACCGTTCTCCCAACCACTCCATTCCGAAATGTGAGTACCAATTCAACAACATGGAGTATGCAAATTGGCCTTAGGTACAATTTTTAATCAATCAATTCTTACTACAAAAAAAGGGGTCTTCGGACTCCTTTTTTTTTGCGTTTAATTGCCCAAATATCCTCGACTTTTTTGTTGAAATCCTTCTAGATGAGGAGACGATTCATGAATTTTAAAAATATTTTTGTACTATGTATAGCAATGTACTATAAAAATGATTTATATTTGCATAGCATACTACAAGGTAAAAGATGGTATATGCTTTTAAAGAGATCTTTGTGTGTAACCAAAATGTTTCTGTTGCGTCAAACAATCAAAAATGGGCTTGCCGAGGCGAGGAGGTTTCCTCTTAGGCTGGCGGCCACCAAATAAACCATAAAATGAAAATTGAAAACACCAAAGCGCAAATGCGGAAAGGCGTGCTCGAGTATTGTATTTTACTCGTCCTCGATGGCAAGCCCCTTTACGCCAGCGACATCATCCAAAAACTAAAGGAAGGAAAGATGATCGTTGTGGAGGGAACCCTTTATCCGCTCCTAACACGTCTCAAGAACGACGGTTTGCTTACCTACCAGTGGGAGGAGTCCTCTCAAGGACCCCCGCGAAAATACTATGAACTTACTGCCGAGGGGCGCGAATTTCTTAAGGAGCTCGAAACCTCTTGGATGGAACTTGTAGAAGCGGTTGCCAAAATTAAAAGTCCTGTCAATTAAGATGCAGCACCATTTTGATAACCAACATCGTATGTACAGTATGCCTTTCGGCAATTTTCTTAACCCACAGGGATGGAATAATCTCCCGACAGCCATTTTAAAACTTTCACAATTAACACTCCTGCTACAATGAAAAGAACTTACACCATCAATATCAGCAGCAATCTTTTTCACATAGAAGAAGATGCTTACGAAGCACTGCAGAAATACCTTCAGAAGCTGAAGACCCATTTTGGCAACAGCGCCGAAGGCCGCGAGATACTGTCCGACATAGAGGGTCGGATTGCTGAACTTTTCAATGATAAAGTTCGGGGGGATGCCCGAATTGTTACCCTCGAACTGGTTGAAGAAGTGGTACTTATTATGGGAACCCCCGAAGATTTTATGGAAGAAGAGCATCCTGAGACAGCCAATGCTGCCGCGGGTAAGGTGAAAAAGCGGCTTTACAGACATCCCGATGCCCGAATTCTGGCCGGCGTATGCGGTGGTTTGGGCAACTATTTCAAGATGGATCCGGTATTGGTGCGCATTATTTTTGTAGTGCTCTTTTTTGCCAATGGCGTTGGCCTACTGGCCTATATCATTCTGTGGATTGCCGTACCCAAAGCGCGAACAGCTGCCCAAAAACTCGAAATGCGGGGAGAAGAGGTCAACATTTCCAATATAGAGCGAGCCATAAAGGTGCAACCCCGCGAAGAGGCAAATCCAGAGGTCGCCGCTAGTGAAGATGAAACTGAAATTCCATTAGCCCCTCCAACGGAGTCAATTCCCACCCGCGACTATTCTGCCGAATTGGGCAACAATGTGTTGAGAGGGGTGTCGATTGTAGTGGGAATTTTTCTGACACTATTCGGGTTCTTGGGACTTGTGGCGGTTATCTCCACTTTTTTGGTTGGCCAGTCGCTGGTTGACAACTGGCCTTTGCTTTGGGATTTTGACATTCCAGTTATCCTTGGGTTTATGGTTTCTCCCGGCTCCATGTTTTTAGGCATGCTTTCGATTGCGGTGCTGGTTGGAATCCCATTTCTGGCGCTCCTTTTCTGGGGATCAAAATTGATTCTCAACTATAAAACCAACAATCAGTCGATTGGCTTGGGCTTTTTGGGTATCTGGCTCATAAGTCTCCTAGTTTTTACTGTAATTACCGTTTCGCAGGTGGCCAATTTTACCGGAAAGACCTCTGTAAGCCAAACAGAGCCGATTGATTGCGGCGGTTGCGACACCCTGTATGTTGAATTAGCGCCCAACCGTTTTGCCCATCTACAAGCAGGAGGATCGCAATTCGAAGGTTTTAGAATGGTGGAAACCGATGGTGCCTATAGGTTATTGGGTACCCCTAAACTTGCCATCGAAAGCTCGTCGACCGGTGAACTGGTTATGGTGCTTACCCGAAATGCCCGCGGCAGGGATGGAGAAGATGCAGCCAATACTTTGCAGAATCTGCTCTATTCCTATAAAGTAGAGGGTAATCGGATACTTCTCGATCGTTGGTTTTTGCTTGGAGATGAGGCCAAGTGGCGCGATCAGCACCTTACCCTCACGCTACGCCTGCCTGAAGGGAAGGTAGTGCATCTCGACCAACAGCTTCAAAGGATACTGCAGGCCAACAGCCGATCGGGCTCACGGGCTCGTGAGATGGCCGGAAAGTATTGGACCATGGCGCCCGGAGGATTAATCGGTGGAGAAGAGATCCTGCCTTAAAACCACTTAAAACCGCATTAAATACGCTACTGAAACCAGGCATAGATGCTTTCAGGTGAGGATACAATTCCTGCCCGATCTAAAAGCATCTCAATCTCTTCATAGCTGTGTGCCAGTCCAACACTGTTCTCCATTAGAAAATGGATTGCATTAAGTTGGTAGAGATTGCCGGAGAGCTGCGTTTTGGTAACAATACCTTTCTCTACCTCCAGAAAAATCTCCAGCCATTTGCCACTTTCTTCAAATCGGTTGGAAAAGGTGTAAGGAGGCGAATAGCCAAGTTTCCATTCTTTTGTATGGAACTTATGGGTGGCCAGTTCTGAAATGGCTTGCTTCTCCTCTCCGGTGAGTTCATAAACTGCCTGAACTCCCGAATTTTTTAGATGAAATTGCAAAAGGTGGCCGATAAACATTTTGATGGAAGGAGGATGGTTCATGAATGAGGCAATGTTGGCCACCGTACTTCGGTTAGAGGCGACTGCCTTGCCTGCATATTTTCCGGGTGTTACCCTTATGGCTTCGCCCAGCTTGTCGAGATGGGAGTTGTAGAGTAAGGTTCCGTGGTGCAATACCCGATTTTTGTATACATGCTCGGCATTGCCCGATATTTTAAAACCATCGATCAGCAGATCGTTTCTTCCCGATATTTGTGCCTGAAGACCCCATTCCAAAAGTGCATCCACAATGGGTTGCACAAATCTTCTGAAACTGATCTCTCCAGGTCCCGAAACATTTTTAATGTAGGTAAAGTTGACATTGCCTTCATCGTGAAATACGGTTCCTCCGCCTGAAATTCTTCGTGCCAGCTGTATTCCATTTTCCCGAAGATAACTATAGTTGATTTCTGCAAGAGCATTCTGATGCTTGCCAACCACTACCGCAGGGTGACTTTGCCACAGCATAAAAACATCTTCGGTGCGATTTTTTAGCAAATACTCTTCGCATGCAAGCGAAAAATCGGTATCGTTTTGTTCGAGCTGTATGGCAAGCATATCGATCTATTATGGCACGAAGGTAAAAAATAAGCGGGAATCAGCCTGTTGCCGAATCCCGCCCAATTGCCTATAGGAGTTGAATTGTTTATCTAAAATTCGATGATGATGCCCACGGTTGGTAAAACCGTACCTGAAGGGTTATCAATCGAGCGTAAAACGTACCGGGTGTCGTTGTCGGTGAGTAGGAAGCTGCCATCGGGTGCCTCTTCGCGAACTACAATATCGGTAAGCTTGGATTGGAAGTTGTATAGGTTTTGAATATCAACATAAAATTTGGCCGTTACACGGTTGAGGTAGTAAGCCTTATCGACCCTCAGATCGAGTTGGTGGAAGGGTTTAAACCGTTCGGCATTGATTCTGCTGAAATCAAAATAGGGTCTACCTTGTAGATTCCAGGCTTCAACCAATGAGCTTTTCTCGAGGTCGTATGGTGTATAGGGCAAACCACCCACAAACCGCCAACGGGTTCCGAGTCTCCAGTTTCTTTTAAGGTCGCGGGTGGAGGTCAGCACCACCAGATGCTTGCTGTCCCAGCTGGAAGGCAGCATATTGCCCCTACCGTCTGAAAACTCACTGCGAACAAGGGTATAGCTGAAGTTAAAATTAAATCCATTGTCGGTATTAATGCGGGTTTGGAATTCGGCACCATAGGCCCTGCCGGTAGAGGAAGATACCACCTCCTCGTCGCCTATAACTCCAAAATCGCCTCCAATGTTGGCTAGGCTAATGGAGTCGTTCACCGAGTAGGGGTAATTATCGTATTCCTTAAGAAAAAGTTCGGTCGAGAAGAGGATGTTGGGTCTGGGCCGGTATTCAAACCCCCCAATCAGATGATCGACCGAGATGTAGGTAAGGTTGTTGTTGAGGTTAACCAACTGATCGTTTACCTTGTACCCGAGCGTAGTATAGGCTGGCAGCTGAAAATAACGCCCAGTATTAAAGTTCAGGCTCCATTGATCGGTAAAGCTGTAGGAGGCCGAAATTCTGGGCGATAGCTGGTTGAACAGATTTCTCATCGACGATGAATAGTTGTTGGCATCGGCCCTTACTCCTAAGGAGAGGCTCAGTCGTTCGTCGAAAAAGTTTCTGCTGGCTTGGGCAAACAATCCCCATTTAAACAGATCGAGTTCACTTGCATATCGCACATCAATTACCTGTGAACCGTAAAATCTGCGGTTTTGTGTGTTGTTGGTGTAGGAGGCATACTCAAGACTTGCGCCAAAGTTTAGCCTCAAATTATCGAGTCGGATGTTGTTTTCGAAACGCAGCTTGTTTTCAATTTCAGCCGAGGTATAATCAAGTATTTTGTTGTCCTCCGAACTGTCATCGTTTTCAAAGTATTTGTAGTTGCCATTGTTGAGGTGATTTCGACTTAGAACCAATGTCTGAAAGCTGTTGTTTCGGAAGTGTTTGTAAACAGCGCCCACTGTGTAGGTCCACTGCTCATTAAATGGCAGCTGACTCAAAATAAACTTTTGCTGGTCGTCGGGATTTTCAATTCCAAGGTTGAGGTTGTTTACATCTATTGCACCCAATCCTACAAGGGTCAGCTCGTTGCGCTGATCAAAACGGGTGCGCACTTTAAACTGGGCATCGTTGAAAGTGGGCAGAAACGGCAGTCCGATAACATTAAAAAGAAATTCCAGATACGACCTTCTGGTCGATACGATAAAGGTCGTTTTCTCTCCAATTGGTCCATCGAGCGTTGCCGATACCTCAGAAGCTCCAAGGGTGGTGCGGAACGTGAGCTTATCTGGATTGCCATCTACCTGAAAAAATTCGAGCACTCCGCTCAGGGCGTTTCCTCTGTTGGCAGGGAATGCCCCGGAGTAGTAATTCACCTCGCGCAGAAAATCGGCATTCAGAATTCCTACCGGTCCACCCGAGGCTCCTTGTGTTGCAAAATGATTGATATTGGGAACCTCCACACCATCGAGGTAAAAGCGGCTTTCGCTGGGGCCACCCCCTCTTATAATGATGTCGTTACGAAAGGCGGGTGTACTTTGAACTCCAGGGAAAGATTGTATAACCCGGCTTACATCGCGGTTGGCTCCCGGACTGTTTTCGATCTCTCCGATTCCAATGGTACGCAACGACACTGGACTCTCTTCGGTTTTTCTGAAAGGAGAGGCGGTAACCCGTACCTCTTCAATTTGCTGATCGCTAAGCTGCATTGGAATCTCAACCGAGGCAATTCGGGCACTGCTCACCTCAATTTCGGGAGAGATGGCTTGCCGATATCCAACAAACGATGCCTGTATGCGGATAAATCCGGGTCGAAGGCCGGTGAGCAGAAAATTACCGTCGAGGTCGGTTACCGTTCCAACGGCTGTTCCGGCAACTACAACATTCACAAAGGGAAGTGGCTCGTTGCTCACAGCATCGAAAACCCGGCCCCTTAGGGATGCCTGCTGAGCCATTAGCGATACCGACAACAGGCTGAGGGTAAAAATCAGGATTATGCTTCTTAAGTTCATTTTTAACGGATAGTAATATGTAAGGCAATCGACTCAAAAATCTCTTTTGCGGTGGTAAGGGTTGAGAGATCGGTAAAGAGGGTACCATCGGTACCAGATGGATGCCCGTGTCCTATGGGATTGAGCACACGGGTAGGCATTTTATCGCGGGGTGTAATGGTTGTCGCATAAACCAACGAGGGCTGAAGAGAGGTAAAGTAGTGCGGATCACCCGGCAATCTGGCATTGTTCCAGAATTGGTTCGAATCCCAGGGCTGATTTACTTCAACCAGCAACTTGTATGAATGGTCAAGGGTTTCGGTAAGCGCCGAATGAAGATTGAAATTTCCGGGAGGTGTAGCAGCAGTTAAGGCATCGGGAAGGGCTGTTTCAGGAGATGGGATGAACAAACCATCGGGAGCCTTTATGTTGCGTTTGTGCGCCCAATATGGCAGGGTAGCGGGTCGGCGTACTTCACCCGGCTCATTAGCCCATAAGCCCGGCCTGACCTCTTTGCGGCCATAGACACCCGTTGCTACGTATCGGGTTACAAACAACGTTTCTATGTAGTTGCCTTCCAGATCTTCAATCCAGACAGCAAAACTTGGGTGGTTGTGCGCCTTACCTTTTACAAACTCTATTGTTAACGGATTGCCGCTGCCAGATGTATTCGAAGTGATGCTGATGATCTCACTTTCGGCAACCCTTTTCGAAACACAAGAAACGGCTATGACCGATAAAAGCAGAATCCACTTTTTCATTTTTCATTTTTTTTAATTCAAACATTGTATGCTTACAAACTAAATGAGGAGTATTGATTTTTGGTAGATTTGGTTCAACAGGCACTGTTTAACGTTAAATATAGAAACATAAACAATTGTGCGCGGTTTAAGTTTAAGTTTTGGCTTTGTTTTATAAAAAATGGACTAATTGGTTGAATGTTCCAAAAAATATCTGATAAGGATATGCCGTTCGGGAATTTTTATCGGATGAGCATGGCTGATTGGATAGCGGGGTTAAAATGCCTACTTTTGAAAAGAAAAGAAATCGCCTTTTATGAGGGTTGTTGTGCAGCGGGTAAGCTCCGCAAGGGTTGATATCGATAACCGGCCACAAGCTGTTATTGGAAAAGGTTTATTGATTTTGCTGGGGATTGAAACCTCCGATACCCCAGAAG
>CAYGIQ010000014.1:0-30077 GCA_964349885.1 uncultured Prolixibacteraceae bacterium
ATTATGACAAAGTACGTGTATACGTTTGGTGCCGGTAAGGCCGAGGGTAAAGCCAATATGAAGGCGCTGCTCGGTGGTAAAGGGGCTAACCTTGCCGAAATGAACCTCATTGGGGTTCCTGTTCCTCCCGGTTTCACCATCACCACTGAAGCCTGTACCCTTTACAATGCGAAAGGCAAAGAATTTACCATCGAAGCCATCAAAGAAGAGGTAGCCAAGGCTGTTGCCTACGTTGAAGAACTCACCGGAACCAAATGGGGCGACAAAAACAACCCTTGCTTGGTGTCGGTTCGTTCAGGCGCCAGAGCTTCCATGCCTGGAATGATGGATACCGTGCTTAACCTAGGGATGAATGACGAATCTGTTGAAGGGATCGCCAAAAAAACAGGCAACGACCGTTTTGCATGGGACTCCTACCGTCGCTTCGTGCAGATGTTCGGAGATGTGGTACTCGATATGAAACCCCACAGCAAAGAGGCGATTGATCCGTTCGAAGAGATCATCGAACATATGAAAGAGGAGAAAGGCATTGAGCTCGATACAGAATTCTCTACCGACGACCTCAAAGAACTGGTTAAAAGATTTAAGCAGGCCGTGTATAAAGTTACCGGTAAATCTTTCCCTACCGACCCATGGGAGCAATTGTGGGGCTCGGTTACCTCCGTTTTCAACAGCTGGAACAACGAACGCGCCATTTTCTACCGTCGTTTGAACCAGATCCCCGATGAGTGGGGAACTGCTGTTAACGTGCAGGCTATGGTATTTGGGAACATGGGCCTAACTTCCGGAACTGGAGTTGCCTTTACCCGCGACGCCGGTACCGGCGAAAACGTATTCAACGGAGAATACCTCATCAATGCTCAGGGCGAAGATGTTGTTGCCGGAATTCGTACACCTCAGGAGATTACCCTTTCAGGATCGCACCGTTGGGCCGAATTGCAAGGTGTAAGCGAAGCAGAACGCGCCAGCAAGTTTCCTTCACTTGAAGAGGCTATGCCCGAAATATACAGACAGCTGCATGAAACGCAAAAAAGACTCGAGCAGCACAACAAAGACATGCAGGACATTGAATTCACCATCCAGGAGGGTAAACTCTGGCTGCTGCAAACACGCAACGGAAAACGTACCGGTGCTGCTATGGTGAAAATCGCCGTTGATATGCTCGATGAGGGTATGATTGACGAGCAAACTGCACTTTTGCGTATCGAACCCAACAAACTGGATGAACTGCTCCATCCCATTTTCGACAAAACAGAACTGAAGCAAACAAAAGTATTGGCAAAAGGTCTTCCGGCATCACCGGGCGCCGCTACCGGTCAGATTGTTTTCTTTGCCGATGAAGCCTCAAACTATCCCGCTTCCATTCTTGTGCGTCAAGAGACTTCGCCCGAAGATCTCGAGGGCATGCATATTGCCAAAGGTATTCTGACGGCCCGTGGTGGAATGACTTCGCATGCTGCTGTCGTTGCCCGTGGTATGGGTAAATGTTGTATTTCAGGTGCAGGTGCACTTAAAATCAACTATAGAACCAGAATTATGACCGTTGAAGGAAAAGAGTTTCGCGAAGGCGACTGGATCTCCATCAATGGATCTACCGGCGAAGTATATGAAGGAAAAGTAAAAACTCAGGATCCTGAAATGAGCGGAGATTTCGGTCGTGTAATGGATTTGGCAGGCAAATATACCCGAATGAATGTGCGTACCAACGCCGACTCACCTCACGATGCCAAGGTGGCACGTGAATTCGGTGCTGAAGGTATCGGTCTTTGCCGCACAGAACATATGTTCTTCGAAGGAGAAAGAATTAAGGCCATGCGCGAAATGATTCTTGCCGATGATGAATCTGCCCGTCGCAAAGCGCTCGATAAACTGCTGCCTTTCCAACGCGAAGATTTCGAAGGCATTTTCGAAGCCATGGAAGGATTTGGGGTTACCGTGCGTCTGCTCGACCCGCCATTGCACGAATTTGTACCGCATGAAGATGCCAATCAGGCAATAATGGCCAAAGAAATGGGTGTTTCGGTAGAAGAGATCAAACAGAAGGTTGATTCATTGCACGAATTTAACCCAATGCTCGGACACCGCGGTTGCCGTCTTGGTATCACTTATCCAGAAATCACCGAAATGCAGGCCCGTGCCATCATCGAAGCGGCTGTCAACCTCAAGCAAAAAGGAATTGATGCCCGTCCTGAAATAATGGTTCCTCTTATCGGTACGCTGAAGGAATACGACCTGCAGGCAACCATTATCCGCGAAACAGCTGAAAAGGTGTTTGCTGAAAAAGGTACCCGAATCGACTATCTGGTAGGTACTATGATTGAAGTTCCGAGAGCAGCTTTAACCGCCGACCTGGTGGCTACCTCTGCCGAATTTTTCTCATTCGGAACCAATGACTTAACTCAGATGACTTTTGGATACTCGCGCGACGATGCCGGCAAATTCCTCCCGGTTTACCTCGACAATGGGGTTCTGAAAAACGATCCATTCCAGATACTCGACCGCGAAGGTGTTGGTCAGCTTGTTAGAATGGGTGTCGATAAAGGACGTGCCATCAATCCGACGCTGAAAGTCGGAATCTGCGGAGAACACGGCGGCGAGCCCTCTTCTGTTGAATTCTGCGATATGGTTGGAATGGATTATGTTAGCTGTTCTCCCTACCGTGTGCCAATTGCCCGGGTAGCTGCTGCACAGGCCAATATCATTGCCAGCAAATCGCACACTTCCTACACAACTGCCTAATCAGCAAAATATTGCATACAAAAGAGGCTGTCTCACAAGGGCAGCCTCTTCTTTTTTTTGATAATAAACTATATTGTAAAAAATCTGACCCTTGAATCGGGGTGAATGATTCTCAGATGCGCTCCAAATAGGTTGCCTTCGGCTTCGCTCAGGCAACAAAGAATGCAATGGATCAGGCAACAAAGTCGAAATGCTTTGCTTAAGCGAAGTCGAAGGCAACTCTTATAACCATTTATTCTTCAAACAGCTGGGAGAGTCCGCCAAGGTAGTCCTCCTTCCAGCCATCAGAGATGTTTTCGAAAGCTTCGTCGGGTATATTGGTTTGCCGTATCTCAACCTGTGTATTTGAACCATTCGAATGCAGCAGAATGGTGACCACCGAGGGAACTTCTTCCCCTTCGAAATACCACTCCTGGCGCACCATACGGTTTTTCTCAAACTCAAGGTTTTTGCCCGTAATGCTCCCATCCCACAAAGAGAATTCGCTGCCGGGTTCCTCCGACATCACCGCAGGTTCTCCCGTCCATATTTCAACCATCACCTGATTTACTAGGGCATTGTAAACATCTTCGGGAGCCGCATTTAGCGGGAAGTAAATCTTTAAATCTTTCATGGAATTTTGTTCGTTTTTGTAATTGCAATAGAACCTCCGGGTTTCGGTAAAGGGTCAGATCAAGAATCCCGATTGCCGCAAGTTATCGTACCGCCTTGGCGCGTACAAAATTACGATTAAAGCGGTAGGAAAAACCTACAGTAACAAACTCCCGTAACTGAAGCTTAGGCTCCCTAATGCGCTGACCTGAAGCGTCGAGAACTGGCAACCCCTCTTTGTCCATTTTGTCGAAAAGCACTTTGCTATCGTAAATCATGTGCAGCGCAGCCCGCATGGTAATGTACTCGGTAAAGCGAATATTTACAATGTTTTCCCAATCGAACTCGAACCGTTCACGGGGCTCCAGATAGTTGATAAACATACGGTATTTGGTCTCGTAGGATAACCCTGAAGGGAAATCCCGCTTAAACTTCACATCGGTGTTGATACCCGGTTCCCATTGAGAAGTATGCCCCGGACGGATACCATAGTTGGTCTGATCGATCGCTATGGTATCGATTACAAAAACTGTTTTTGAAGTTATGGGCGAAATGAAAAGCGAAAAGGAGTTATTGGGTTTGTAATCGAGACCCACTTTTGCAAGGAATCGTCCTGGCGCAAGAAACGCCGAAATTGGATTCTCGGTATCGGGGTATTTATATCCGTTGAAAAACTGTGTTTCGAAATCGAGTTCCGCACTGTAGTACCATTTTTGAAAGGCACTAAGACCGACTCGGGAGGTAAGGCGAATTTTATCGTCGTTCTTTTGAATCATGGCCTCTCCTGGACGAATCCATCCATTGCGCAGTTCCAGGGAGTTTTCCCATTTCAACCGGGTTAGGGAGTAGTTGGCATAACCACGACCGACCAGCAAAATCGACATAGCACTTTGGCCCCCCTTTTTCCAGTTGCTCAAATAGGTTTGGGTAAACCCAACGTTACCATCGGCACCCACACTCCATGGCATTACGGCTTGAAACCGACGTTCAACCTTGTCGAGGCTTACAGAAGGCCGGTTTAGCGTAGCAAAATCAAAATCCTTTACCACCTGTTGCCTAAAGCGGGTAAACGTAACGGCATCCTCAATGACCAGCTGCACATCGTTCTTTCCTAAATTCTGCACCAAAACCGAAAGGGAATCGTTTTGGCGATTTTTGAGCCATACCCGCGTAAAGAAGGTGCCTGCGTTGCTCATAACCAGCGGCGAGGATTGGTTCGACAGGCTGAACAGACCAATGGAACGGGTGTCGATCAAATCGGCATATCCAGCCAGCCAATGGGCAGCATTCTGTATAGAATCATTAACCTCGGCCGAGACCTGAAGATTGTAATCGGTCAACAATGACGTATTCTCGGCTTTTACCGAGTCGGCGAACTTCAACTGACGGCGGCTTATTTCGCCATCGATATAATCCCGTTTAAAGTTGTCGGTAAGCCGCTGGCGTTCCGTTCTGATGAGCGAATCGTTGTATTGCAACCTTTTACGTTCCACCAACAGCTGTCGGGCCTGTTCCAACCTAAGAATTTTTCGAAAATCCTCGGGTGACTGAATCATATTTTCAGTAATGGTATCCAGCAATTTCAATGAGTCGGGTAGCTGATAAATTCCATTCTGAAGCAACACCATGCCCTCCCCTTCAGGAATCAACTCAATGCGTTCCTCCAAATTTTCGAACAAAGAGCCCGGAACAATAAACTCCAGCGGCATAAATTCACCTTCGGTAAGTTGGCGAATGTTGTTAAGATCGCGCTTGAGCGAGGTAAAATCTTTGTATCCGGGTACAGTCAATGAATCGGAAACATAGCGGGGATCTCTCTCTACCAGTCGCCATCCTTCGCTTGGGCCACTGTTTTTAAAATAGTGAATGAGCGTATCAATCGGCTCATTTTCCACAAAACTGATCAAGCCCGACAACCGCTTTTGTACCGATGGATCGGTAAACTGCCAGTGGGTGCCCGCCGACAGGTAACGTTTTAACAGCAAAAGGTTGTGGGTGAGCGAATCGGAACCGGAATTCGCTGAGGGTGAATAACTGTATGCCTGAAAAGAAACTAGAAAAAATAGAGCAAGGAGAACTGACTTACACCGTATTCGCATCGAGAAAGGTTTTTGGAACATAGAACGGGTGAATTTGGGGCTTGATAAATACCCCAAATTTAAAAAATTAGAATAAGGTATCAAATTCAATTTTCCTAAGCAAAATTAGTGCCATCCGGAAAAAGGATGCAACGCCAGAAAACTGTTGAAATATCTTTCGTCATGCGTCACCTCTATACCAAGCCATTCGGGTATATCAAAGGTCTCCTTCTCCTCTGCAAGCTCTATCTCGGCAATCCAGAGGCCTTCGTTGGCCCCCAAAAACTGATCGACTTCCCAAACATGACTACCTACTCTAATCAGATGCCTTAGTTTTGTAATCTTAGGCCGCTCAGCCATGCCTTTCATGCTGAAAAAATCCTCGAGCGGGATGGAATACTCAAATTCGGGCCGAGAAATACCCGCCATCCTGCCCTTAATGGTAATATAGGCCAACTGATCCGATCGTCGTATGCGTAAAACTATGTCGGGATACACGGCCAAATAGTACTGTTCTATTTCAAGGATTTGGTCACCTCCTTTAAATAATCCCGGAATAACCAGAAATTTGCGTTCAATCTCCATCATCTCCAATTTTTTTATAAAATTAGCGGAAATAATCTATCCCTTCCCTTTATGATAACCCGATCAGAAGCCCTTTTATTGCTCAAAAGCCATATCAAGTCCGAAAATATGCTTAAACATTGCCTAGCAAGCGAAGCCGTTATGAGGGCAGTTGCCCGCAGACTGGGCCGCGATGAAGAGTTATGGGGACTCACTGCACTGATGCATGATATAGACAGTGAAGTTACCCAAAACGATATGACAAAACATGCCCTGGTGGCTGCAGAGATGCTCATTGAGATACTCCCGGAAGAGGCTCTCGATGCAATAGTTATGCACAACGAAATGGCCTCCCAAAAAGAGCGGTCTACCGAATTCCAGCATGCCCTCGCCGCAAGTGAAACCATCACCGGACTGATTACAGCCACGGCGCTGGTATATCCCGATAAGAGCCTCGGATCTGTTAAGTTGAAATCGGTCACAAAAAGAATGAAAGAGAAAGCATTTGCAGCCAGCGTGCGCAGAGAAAACATACTGGAATGTGAGAAAATAGGTATTCCACTCGATGAATTTGCAGCCCTTGCGCTCGCAGCTATGCAGGAAATTCATACCGACCTAGGGTTATAGTCAGCGCAGACGGCTCTGTTTTCATTCTACAATTCGCGATCGGCATTCAAACAATTTTATGGAACAGCTGTTTGAGCAGAAACAATTTATCCACCCCAATTTTTGGTATGAAAAAACTATGGACGCTCAACGAGGTTGAACGGCAGTCAGGCAAGGTTGCCATCGTTACAGGAGCCAATGCAGGTCTGGGATATTATACCGCCGAAAAGCTTGCTGGACTTGATGTTACAGTTGTTATGGCAGCGCGTAACCAGGAGAAAGCCGAGGAGGCGATATACCAGATTCAGCAATTGCATCCCAATTCGAAACTGTTGTATATACCACTTAATTTAAGCAGTCTCGCTTCAGTGAAGGCCTTCGCAGAAGCTTTTGCGCAGCAATTCGACCGTCTCGATTGGTTGGTCAACAACGCAGGCATTATGGTTCCACCTTTCGCAAAAACCGAAGATGGATTTGAAAGTCAGCTAGGCACCAACCATCTCGGACACTTTCTGCTTACCGGGCTATTGATGCCACTGTTGCAGAAGAGCGCACATGCAAGGGTGGTATCGCTTAGCAGTCTAATGCACAGGTATGGGCGCATAAACTTTTCTGATCTTCAGTCGGAGAAAGGGTACAACAAGATAGCTGCGTATGCACAGAGCAAACTGGCTTGTCTTATGTATAGCTACGAATTGCATCGGCGTCTGCAGGCATCATCATCCTCCATTGTATCGGTTGCAGCCCACCCCGGAGTCTCCTCTACCCTGCTTGGCCGAAATATGTCGCCTGTATTGCGTTACCTGTTTCCAAGATTTGGTCAGTCGGCCGAGGCTGGCGCACTGCCGACACTGCGTGCAGCCCTCGATCCTGCCGTTCGGGGAGGAGAATATTTTGGTCCCGATGGGTTTTATGAAATGCGTGGACATCCGGTGAGGGTAACCTCCTCTAGGCGGTCGCACAATAAAGAAGCTGCGGCCCGTTTATGGAGCGTTAGCGAGGAGCTGACTGGTTTCACCTACGACTTTAGCACAGGCAGTCGATGATGAAAATTAATAATAAATTCTGATCATTATACTGCGTTTACCTTACTTTTTGAACACCAAAGAGATCATTTTTTCCTGAACAAACTACCGACTTTCTTAAGCAAATCTTCCAGTCTTTCCAGATTTTCTGTGAGGGGTTCATACATAGATGGAACGGTAGGGTTGTAATCGCTGGTTCCTTCAAGTGCTGCCTGCTGTGGGTAAATTAGTATAAAATTGTTTTCAGTAAAGTATTTGTTTAAATAGCTTGCGGTCTTGGCCATTAAACCATGGTACGAAGGGTAATCTTTACGACTTAGGACAAAAATCAAATTGTCGTTGCCTTTTACATCACGTCCCAAAATCAGAAAATCATCCCAATCGCTAAAATTCCTGAACTCTGCTTCAACCGGATGCTTTTTATGTATCTCCTTCAAAACATTGATGATTTCGTAACTCCCGTAAAAAATCAGTTTTGAGCCGGTATTTTTACCAATATTCCAAACCTTCACAAGCCAAAACGGAAAGCCTACCTCCTTTTCTGCGTTGTTTGGAACGAAAACCAGATTGCGGCTGATGGTCGAGAATGGTTGTACCGGGCGATAAATCATAGTGGTTGTATCGCACTTCTGAAGAATTCCTTGCGTTAAATTACCCAAAAAGCTGTCAGAGATTCCCCGCTTTTGATGAAGACCAATAATAAGATCGGTAATCTTGTGCTCCTTAACTACATTGGCGATGCCATTCACTACATTGTTATCGTAGCGCACTACCGGTATGAGCGTATTGTCGGTAGATGCAGCAATTTTAGTTGCCTTCTCCAACAATTTGGTTGCATTTTTCTCTCCGGTTGCCTGATTCTTCACCGGGTCAAGAATATTCAGCCCAACCAACCGGCTCCTTTTCGACGAGGATTTAATTGTAACACTTAAATTTACCAGCTCCTCGACATTTTCGATGTTGCTAAATGGAATCAATATGCGCTCAGAAATTTCATCTTCAAGCGTTTCATCTATACTAAGTTCACTTGCAGCGAGGTTGATGGCTCCCTTTTGGGTGACAAAAGAAGCTATGGTACAGGTAATCAGAATCATAAGAATCGTGCCATTCAAAACACTGTCATTGAGCAAACGAATGGGCTCACCCAATTCGGAATAACCCAGAACAACGTTGTATCCCACCAAAACAGCCGCAAGTGTTGAAGCTGCCTGAGCATTGGTAAGCCCGAAAAGTATGCGTCGTTCATCAACAGTGTAGCCAAAAGATTTCTGCGCCAACCAGGCTGCTATAAATTTCGACAACGTGGCAATTGTGGTCATTGCAATCGCAACAATGATGGTCTCCATGTCAACAAAAAACGAACGAGCATCAATCATCATTCCCACCCCAATCAGAAAGAAAGGTATAAAAAGTGCATTTCCCACAAATTCAATCCGGTTCATTAGAGGCGAAGTCGTTGGAACGAGCTTATTCAGGGCAATTCCTACTAAAAAAGCCCCTACAATCGGCTCAACCCCACCTACTTGCACAAGAAACGCCCCCAAGAAGACGAGTGCCAAAACAAATATATACTGTGAAATATTATCGTCGTGATTTTTGAAAAACCACCTACCAATTAAAGGAAAAATAAAGAGAATAATAGAAGAAGAAACAATAAGCGACAACCCCAACTTTAACCAAAAACTGCTATCGATTGTACCTGTACTCATCCCAACAGTTACCGCCAAAACAAGCAGAGCAGCTATTGTGGTAAAGATGGTTCCGCCTACCGATATGTTCACTGCCCGATTTTTAACTATCCCATATTTGCCAATTATGGGATAAGTAATCAGAGTATTAGAGGCAAACATACTGGCCAGCAAGATGGAGGTAAGCCATGAAAAACCGAGAAGGTAAACCCCGGCCACGATTCCAAATGCCATAGGTATGACAAATGTATAGACCCCGAAAATAAAGCTTTTGTGTGAGTTCTTTTTAAATTCGGCCAGATCCATTTCAAGACTCGAAATAAACATGATATAGAGCAATCCTACTGTTCCAAAAAGTTCGATGCTGCTATCACGGGCAATAAAATTAAATCCGTGTGGCCCAATAATTACGCCTGCTATAATCAACCCGATTAGGGAAGGTATAGACAACCTGTTCAAAACCAATGGCGAAAACAGAATGATAAATAGTATTAAAGAGAAAATCAGCACAGGGTTGGTAAGCGGAAGATTCAAATCAAACAGCACACTCAAATCCATAATTAACAAATTAATGGTTAAAATCTGATGGGGTTATACGCTCTTGGAACTACCTCTCCGCGCGCTACCCGAAGTGCGTTATGTGCCAGTGCTTCAAGTTCATCCTCCCCTGGATAGGAATAAACAGTAGAGAGAAACCCAACCTTATTCTCCACATAAGCGGTAAGATCGCGGTTGTTCGCCAGTCCTCCTGTAAGCAGTATCGCATCAACCTCCCCATTCATTACAACAGCCATGGCTCCAATTAGTTTCGCCAACTGATACCCAAGGGCCTCCTGAACCGCCATCGCCTTTTTATCTCCAGCTGCAGCAGCACGCTCTACCTCAAGTGCATTGTTGGTACCCAGATAGGCAACATAACCACCCTCACCAAGAACCATCCGGTGTACCTGATCGCGGTCGTATTGTCCGCTGAAACAGAGATCGATTAACTGGCCAACCGGCAAGGTCCCCGAACGCTCGGGACTAAAAGGCCCTTCGCCATTGAGGGCATTGTTCACATCGATTACCCGTCCCTGCTTATGGGCACCCACCGATATACCTCCCCCCAGATGGGCCACTATAAGGTTCAGCGATTCGTAGGTCACGCCCAATTTGGAGGCATGCAGTCTGGCAATAGCCTTCTGATTCAGAGCATGAAATATCGATTTCCGGTCAAACTTTGGATGGCCTGAAAAGCGGGCCACAGGCTCCATTTCGTCTGTCACCACCGGATCGGCAATAAAAGCCGATGCCCTGGGAATCTGCAACGCAATATAATCGGCAATGAGTGGCCCAAGGTTGCTGGCATGTTGCCCCATTACCCCAGCCCTTACGTGTTCGAGCATAAGGTTGTTTACCCTGTAAACACCCGATTCAAGGGGATAGGTCAACCCACCCCTGCCTATGATGTGTTTTATTGAATCGACCGGAATCCCATCTTCAACCAGTGCATCTATAATCAATCCCTTCCGAAAATCGAACTGATCGGTTACCTGTTTGTACTCCGACATCTCTTCGACCGAATGGCGCAAAGTTTTGCTAAGAATACACCGCTCATTTTCATAAACGGCAAATTTGGTCGATGTAGATCCGGGGTTGATTGCCAATATCAGGAACTTTTCCATAGAGGCAGTTTTAGCTCAGCAGGGCGGCTAAAGCAATTGAATTGAGTTTGGTGGCTTCGGAATCGCCCCTGCTAGAGAGCACTATAGGCACCCGGGCACCGGCTACAATGGCCGCCTGTTCCGATTTGCACAACTTGGTGCTCATCTTGTAAAATACATTTCCGGCATCGATGTTCGGAAAGAGCAGGCAGTCGGCATCCCCTGCCACCGGCGAAACAATCTGTTTAATCTCGGCCGAAGCAGCATCAATTGCTGCATCGAGCGATAAAGGACCATCGACTACTGCATTTTTTATTTGTCCTCGTTCGGCCATTTTAGCCAAAATCGCTGCATCGGTGCACGCAGGTATCGAGGCAAGTACCTGTTCTGTGGCCGCAATAATGGCTACTTTGGGGAGTTTACGCCCAAGAGCCCTCGAGGTATCGGCAAGGTATCCTACAATGGCCAGTTTTTGATGCAAATCGGGATAGGGAATTATGGCAACGTCGCCAACCACCAGAAGTTTATGATAGAGTGCATGCTCTACCACAGTAACGTGCGACAACACCGCCTTTGGAGCAAGCAGTCCATGTTCTTTGTTGAGAATGGCCCGCATAAATTTATCGGTACTCACCAAACCTTTCATCATCAGATCGCCTCCGCCACCTGCGATGATCGCGACTGCCATATCAGCGGCCTCTCGATCGTCGGTTGCATGATGCACCTCAAATTTACCGACATCGACCGACAACTCCCTGCATGACTTAAGTATGGATTCTTTGTCGCCGGTAACAATCGCAGTAACAATTCCTCGATCAACTGCAGCCGAAACAGCACCCAGCGTGTGTGCATCAATACCGTTGGCCACAACAAGACGACGGGGTGGTTTTCCCTGAAGCACTGGATATATGTCGGATAGCCGGTCTATTCCCATATGGTTGGATTATGGCCGCAAGTTAGTAAAAAAGAGCGTTCGCTATTGCGCAATGATCTTCTCGGTATCGAGGGCAATCATCAGCTCTTCGTTGGTTGGGACTACCATAACCTTAACCCTTGAATCGTCGGTACTAATCTCGCCCTCTTTTCCCCTGAGCGCACCATTGCGTTCGGCATCGAGGTAAACACCCATATATTCCAATCCGCTGGCCGATCCCCACCGGGTCGTGGAGGCATTTTCGCCAATTCCACCAGTAAATACCAGAATATCGATACCCCCCATGGCCGCTGCATAAGAGCCAATGTATTTCTTTACACGGTAGTTGTACATGCTGAGCGCCAAAGCAGCCCGCTCGTTGCCTTCGGCAGCATTCTGCTCGATTTCGCGCATATCAGACGATATGCCGGTAAGTCCAAGCATCCCGCTGTGTTTGTTAAATAGGGAATTGAGCGATCGAAGACCCAGCTCCTCTTTCTCCATGATGAACGTTACTGCGCCTATGTCGAGGTCACCTGCACGGGTGCCCATAATCAGCCCTTCTATGGGGGTAAAACCCATTGAGGTATCGACCGATTTGCCATTCATTACAGCAGCAATGGAAGCACCATTGCCCAAATGGCAGGTTACGATTTTTTGAGTATTGAAATCGCGGCCTAAAATCTGGCATACACGCTCCGATACAAAGCGGTGACTGGTACCATGAAAACCATAGCGGCGAATGCCATATTTTTTATACAACACATGCGGAATGCCATACATATAGGCGTGTGGCTCCATCGACTGATGAAAGGCAGTATCAAAAACAGCCACCTGTCGAATTCCCGGTAAAAGTTCTTCCATGGCCATAATTCCCTTCAGGTTGGGGGGATTGTGCAATGGAGCCAACTGAATCATTTCGGTTAGAACATCGGTAACTTCAGGGGTAATCAGTGCACTCGACTTGAATTTCTCTCCCCCATGCACCACCCGATGCCCAACGGCATCAATTTCGTTGAGTGCTTTCAAGCATCCATGCTTTTTACTGATGAGTACACCCAGAATGTATTCGACGCCCGACTTGTGGTCAATGATCTCGCCATCGAACTGAACGGTCTGACCATCTTCCCTTAAGTGCTTGAGAAAGGAGCCCTTCATCCCCAGCTTCTCTATACCTCCTTTGGCGATTACCCTTTGGGTATCCATCTGAAAAAGCTGATATTTTATGGAACTGCTTCCACAGTTGAGAACCAATATCTTCATTTGCTTACAGGTTACGTGTTTTTGCCGTTTTTTATCGCCTGCCCATTGTGCGAAAAAGCGTTAAGCTCTTTTCTAGAGCAAGGGCATTGACCTATACGGCTTCTATTTGTGTGTTGAATGGTCATCAGATTTGGGTATCTTTTATTATCCGCCGTCCTTTTTCATCGTATTGATAAAATCCCTTGCCAACCGAAACCCCTGTGTTTTTTGCGCGTACCAACTTTTTAATCATCGGACTTGGTTTGTAGCGTACATCTCCAAACTCACTGTAGATATTTTCCATCCAGCGCACAATTTTATCGAGCCCCATTTTATCGGCCACTTCAAAAGGACCAAGACGCATTCCAAAACCGATCCGCATGGTGAGATCAACATGCTCTATTGAGGCAACTCCCTCCATCAGTATTTCGCAGGCCTCATTTAGCAAAACCACAAAAATACGGACGCTAACGAGGCCGGCCGATTCATCCACCGGTACCATGGCCCTGTTAATTTGTTTTACAAATTTGTGCACCTTGGCATAACTCTCATCAGAGGTATAGAGCCCCTTTACCACCTCAATAATACGGGCTTCGGGCGATGAAATAAAAAAATGGATGCTCACACAGCGGTCGCGGTATTGTAGCTCCGACGATAATTCAGTTATGACTACCGTGGCAGAGTTGGTCGCGATAATGCAATTCCGGTCGACCACCGCCTCAATTTGCTGAAATATCTCTTTGCGCTCTTTGATTTTCATTCCGCGGTTTACAGGTCTGATCGCCTCTACTACGATGTCGCACCCAGCCAGCCGGTTGATGTCGGTGGTTCCTTCGATACGGGTGAGCATGGCACGTTTTTCACTTTCGGTGAGTCCCCAGTGTTCGATGCGGAAATCCAGCATCTGGTTGATACCTGCCATAGCCTCATCGATTTTCTCCTGCGAAACCTCAATGAAGACTACATCCAAGCCATGATAGCTCGAGACCCTGGCCAGATTCTGACCAATAAGGCCACATCCCACAATACCCACTTTGGAAAAAAGCGAAGTACTCTTACGCTCTTTGCTTAGGCCAAAATCCTCTATCGACTCGTGAATGATCTTTGTTGTCATTGGATTGTATTATTGTTGTGAACCTGCCTGATTGGCAGTAATAGCTACCATGGTAACTATATCGTTTACGGAACATCCCCTCGAAAGGTCGTTGATAGGAGCTGCCATTCCCTGAAGAATTGGGCCAATCGCCTCGGCTCCAGCCAACCTTTGCACCAGCTTGTAGCCAATATTGCCCGATTCGAGTGTTGGAAACACCAATACATTGGCTTTTCCGGCAACATCGCTACCGGGAGCCTTTAAACGGGCTATCTCATCCACAAGGGCTGCATCGACCTGCAACTCTCCTTCGATGGCCAATTCGGGTGCCATTTCCCGGGCAATTCGGGTGGCATTAACCACCTTGTCGACCATGGGGTGCTGAGCACTCCCTTTGGTGGAAAAACTGAGCATAGCCACCCGTGGTTCAATTCCCATCAGGGCTTTGGCTGTGCGGGCAGTACTCACCGCAATCTCAGCAAGCTGACGCTCATCGGGATCGGGCATGACAGCACAATCGGCAAAAACCAGAATTCCGTTGTTGCCAAAGGACTTGTTCCCAACAAACATCAGGAAGGCTCCGGATACCACACTAACACCCGGTAAAGTCTTTATATATTGAAAAGCTGGACGCAATACATCGCCAGTGGCATTGATGGCTCCGGCGATTTCTCCATCGGCATCGCCTGCCTTAATCATCATCGTACCAAAATAAAGCGGATCGTTGAGCAAGTTCAGAGCCTCCTCGTGGGTCAACCCTTTGCTTTTGCGGATCTCTGTCATGAGTCGAGCATAATGCTCCCTACGAACATCGGAAACCGGATCGACAATCACCGCATGCGAAATATCAACACCCAATTTGGCAGCCTCTTGCTGAATGACCTTAGCATTGCCCAATAAAATTAGTTGGGCCAGCTTTTGCTTTATAATAATTTCGGCGGCACGCAAGGTGCGAGGTTCGCTCCCTTCCGGAAGCACAATCCGTTTGTTCAGGATGCGTGCATTTTCGAAAATCTGATCAATAAAATTCATCTCTATTCTTTAAACAAACAGTTAAAAAAATCTACACAAAAGTAGTCAAAAAAAATACCCCAATTTGTGCCAAAAGTCTGTAAAACGGGCAAATATGACAATTCTCATATCGGCAGGAAACATTTTGTTCACACAGCCCAATAAATCATTGTAAAAGTTAGCCAAACGAACATTTCAGAGCCAATGCAACCCATAGAAAGGAGAGAATTTCGCACACAGCAACAGCAACCTGCAACCCCTCAAGTATTGGTCTCTTTGAACTAAGAAAACAATCATCGACCTTTTCAAAAAGAGATCTGCAGACAATCCTAAACCGGTGCAACACACAATAAATAAATCATACTTTTGCAGAAGGTGGTATTGAATGGCCACAGCGTTTTTCAAATTGCGGTGGGTTTTGACCGGCAAGTGGTTTTGAAAGTAAATGTTGAAAGCTCTGTTTTTAGATCAATGTGTACCAGACATACCCATCGTGTTTGCAAAGCACCTCTAACCGTCAGGGTACGTTTTCCTAAATTCGCCTAATATTATAATTGTGATCACCATGAAACGAATTACCATCATTTTTGCCTTTGCCCTTTCGTCACTGCTCATGCCAACGGCAGCCAGCTTTGGCCAAAACTTGCATGCACTGGTGCTGCACGGAGGAGCCGGAGTTATGTCGCGCGAGCGAATGAATACCGAAAGGGAAGAGCAATACCGTTACCACCTCGAACGTGCCCTGACCATAGGTGACTCATTGCTGAGTACCGGCAGTCAGGCTGCCGATGCTGTGGTTGCAGTAATTGCATACCTCGAAGACTGCCCGCTCTTCAATGCTGGAAAAGGCGCTGTATTCACCTCCGAAGGCAAGAATGAGCTGGATGCATCGATTATGGACGGGGCCACCCTTAAAGCGGGCGCAGTAGCCATGGTAACCGATATAAAAAATCCCATCAAGGCAGCCAAATTGGTCATGGATGCATCACCCCATGTAATGCTGGCAGGCAAAGGGGCCTCGCATTTTGCAAAAGAGCACCAAATAGAGATGGTAAAGAACCGCTATTTTTATACCCGCGAGCGTTTTGAAGCACTTCAGCGACTCAAACAAAGCGAACGCCGTGCAGCAAGCGACAATTTTGGAACCGTTGGTTGCGTTGCCCTCGATGTGCACGGAAACATTGTGGCCGGCACCTCTACCGGTGGCATGAACAACAAAAAGTATGGACGAATTGGCGACTCGCCCATTATCGGAGCAGGAACCTGGGCCGACAATCAAACGTGCGGTGTATCGGGAACTGGCCACGGCGAATATTTTATACGCAATACGGTTGCCAGAGATGTAGCAGCCCACATGGAATACCGGCAACTAACCCTCGAAGAGTCGAGTGCCAGAGTTCTCGATAAACTGACCCAACTGGGAGGCACCGGAGGCTTTATTGCGCTCGACGCACTGGGCAACGTTGCCATGCCATTTAATACTTCTGGTATGTTCAGAGCCTACAAAAAATCGACCGGAGAAAAAGAAATTTCTATTTTTGCTGATTAACGCAGGTATTGTATGCGATTTGTATTTCCCGCCTTTCTGTTTGCTCTAATGGCCGTAGCTGTTCCGATTGCCATTCATCTGTTCAGCTTCAGACGGTATACTACCATATATTTCAGCAACGTAAGCTATCTGCGCAGCATTAAACAGGAATCGAAAAAGCAATCGCAGCTTAAGCAACTTTTGATGCTGGCTGCCCGCATACTTGCCATAGTATCGCTGGTTCTCGCCTTTGCCCAACCCTATTTCCCGGTCGAAAACCAGACTGCTACAGGAACACATCAAATCGTTTCCATATACATCGACAACTCTTTTAGCATGAATACGTTGTCGACCGAAGGACAGCTTATAGAAATGGCCAAACAGCAAGCCGTTGACATCGCAACAGCTTACCCTTCGGGTACACGATTTAAGCTCATTACCAACGACATGCACCCTCGGCATCGAAATCTCTTCAACCGGGAACAGCTGCTGCAACAGATTACCGAGGTACGCCCCTCTTCGAATACGGTTTACCTTTCGGACATATACCACCGAATCCGATCCGACCTTTCAGAAACCATCAAAGAGACGGGGCAGCCTATTTACCATCTGAGTGATTTCCAGCAGCGCGTAACCGACCTGCAAAACTTTGAGGCCGATACCACCTTTATAAACTATCTGTTGCCTATATACCCTAGTGTAACCAGCAACCTGTACATCGATTCGCTCTGGATGGAACGCCCTGCACACAAGATCAACAGCGAGGAGTTGATTTATGTGAAGATCATCAACCATTCGGATCAAAACCATCAGAACCTTCCGGTTAAACTTTTCTTGAACGATACCCTTAAGGCATTGGGGAGCTTCGATATAGCGGCAGGTCAGGAGAAGATTGTTGAGATGCGCTACCTGAATCTCCACGCCGGTGTGCAGTTGGGTTATGCCGAAATATCCGACTATCCCATTACCTACGATAACACCTATTTTTTTAGCTATACGGTGCAGCCGGGTCTCAGGACCCTCGCCATCACCGGACAATTCAACGATCCGGGTTTGCGAATTCTGAGGGCACTCTTCGATGACGACGATTTTGTTGAACTCGACGAAATGCACATCGACAATGTAATTGTAAGTCGCCTTTCGGATTACAATGCCATTTTTCTGCTAAATGCCCCGCAGTTGTCGGGTGGACTTGTTAGCGAACTTAACAGGTTGGTGGAAAACGGAAGTTCGCTCATCTTTTTCCCTGATCCTTCCGGTGAGATTGAAAATTACAACCGGCTGCTGGGTGGCTTCAATGCCAACCTTATGCTCCGCTTCGATACCCTGCAACGGAAAATTGCAGGGCTTGACTACGACCATCCGGTGTATGCTCAGGTTTTTAGGGAGCGAACCCGAGATGCCGATCTTCCGTTAATCAATGGAAGCTTTATTTTTTCGCCCGCTGTTAGGGTCGCCGAAACACCTCTACTTTGGTTTGGAAACAACGCAAAAGCACTTTCGACGCAGAGTTTTGGGAACGGCAACCTCAATGTTTTCTCCTTTCCACTTTCTGAGTCCAACATAGAATTTGTCAGGCATATACTATTTGTGCCTACATTGTACAGTCTGGCTGTTCACAGTTTGCCATATCAGAAACTGTCGTTTACGTTGGGCTCCGACCCACATGCCTTGCTCGCTTTCCCAGCCAGTGAAGAACTCAACACCTACAATGCCATTCAACCGAACACCGGACAAGGATTTCTGCCGCAATTGACGGTTGCGGGCAACAACCGGTTGCGGGTGTCGCTCGTTCCCCCTTTTGAGCTGGCCGGCAATTACCGCATAGAATCCAACAGCCGTCTTACCAGCGCCATCTCTCTCAACTACGATCGCCGGGAATCCGATTTTTCGTTCTACAATCTTCGCCAGCTGAACGATCAAATTTCCTCCAATCCCCGAATTAAAGCGGTGCTGATCGACAACAGCAGCAAGCCATTTTCAGAAATCCTAGAAGAGATCACCAGAGGCCAAAGCCTTTGGAAATGGTTTCTTTTGGCTGCACTCTGTTGTATGGTGGCAGAGGCATTGATTTCAAAGTTTTGGAATCGGCGTCTATGATGTAAATCATCCCAAAAAGTATTGTTTAACAGACGGTTTCTTTTGGCCAGCTTCGCCAAAATTTGTAATTCTGTGCTGTAATTTCAAAACAGCATATCCATGGAACAGCGAAATTCAAATTTCTATATTGATCTGGAAGAGCGATATGGGGCCCACAACTACCATCCACTGCCAGTAGTTTTGGAAAGGGGCCAGGGCGTGTTTGTTTGGGATGTGGAAGGCAACCGATATTACGACTTTCTGGCGGCCTATTCAGCCGTGAACCAAGGGCATTGCCACCCACGTATAGTAGAAGCACTGACAAAGCAGGCCTCCCGTTTGGCATTAACCTCTCGGGCCTTTTACAACAACCGGCTGGGCGAGTGGGAACAATATATGACGCAACTTTTTGGTTACGACCGTATGCTGCCCATGAATTCGGGTGCCGAGGCCGATGAAACCGCACTTAAACTGTGCCGCAAATGGGCTTATAAAGTGAAGGGGATTCCTCGGAATGCAGCCAAAATAGTGGTTTGCAATGGCAATTTCCACGGACGAACCATAACCATTGTTTCCATGTCGTCTGATCCCGATGCATACAATGATTATGGCCCCTATACCCCCGGATTTATCAACATACCATACAACAACCTTGAGGTACTGGAGAAAACCCTTCAGGATCCTGATGTGGCAGGTTTTCTGGTGGAGCCGATTCAAGCCGAAGCAGGTGTTTATGTGCCTGAGGATGGCTATCTGGCAAAGGCTGCTGCCTTATGCAAAAAATACAATGTACTTTTCATTGCCGACGAAGTGCAAACTGGCCTTGCCCGGACTGGGAAGATGCTGGCCTGTGATCACGAAGGCGTTCGACCCGACATTCTGGTTCTGGGGAAGGCCCTTTCGGGTGGGTTGTATCCCGTATCGTGTGTTTTGGCCGATAACGAAATCATGCTAACCATCAAACCAGGCGAGCACGGTAGCACCTATGGAGGAAATCCGGTTGCAGCTGCTGTAGCAATAGAGGCCATGAAGGTAATGGTCGATGAGAAACTTGCTGAAAATGCCGAAAAGATGGGTAAAATATTCCGCGAAGGAATGCGGGCAATTCCATCTGACCTGATAGAATCGGTGCGCGGGAAAGGCCTTCTCAATGCAGTGGCAATAAAACCGGCTGCCCCAAAATCGGCCTGGGAGATTTGTCTTGCCATGAAGGAAAACGGCGTAATTGCCAAACCAACCCATGGACACATCATACGCTTTACTCCGCCGCTGGTAATCAACGAATCGGAATTAAGGGATGCTATCGACCGCATCAAACATACCTTCCGTGAAATTGGAATGTAAAAAACGCCTGACTTTATCGGTTTCCTGAGAGTGTGATGCTGCGTCCGCTAACCTTGTAATCGCGGTTGTATGATACAACTGTTAGTCCCTCGTTCATATATCCACCTTGTGGGAGCTTTACAAACTGATACTTACCCTGCACCAGATCGGGTTGTCCACAGTCGAGGCATCGACTGAGATGGCGGCCAAAACTGCTGACCATTTTAAGAAAGAAAAAACTGGTATCGAAACCTTGTATGCTGAACTGATTGGGCTCGGTTTTAAAATGGGTTCGAAATTGTTGCACAAAAGAGCGGGTAACCGGTTTGCTGTAATCGGGAAAATAGGGGGCGAGAAATTCCAGCCTGCCTCTATGGTAGTATTCCTGGTTGATGCTCTCAAACTGTGCAAAGCGGTTGGTTCCAATAATGGTAATATCGTATTGGGCAGCAATGGTATGAATGTTCGACACTCCAACGCTCACCTCAGCCTCGTTGGCAGAGGCAATAATCACAACATTCTTACCAGAGGAATTCAACATAGATGTAAGGCCTCCAATTCCGGCCCGGTTAAATTCAGAAACCTTGAGCGCCTGCCCACCAGTCACCCGGAGGTTTTCCCGAATGGAGGATGCCATGGCGCTTTCTTCACTGCTGGGAGCGTTGCCCATCTGCAGCAAAACAAAGTTACTGCCGGCATATTGCCTTACCAAATATTGCGCAGTATTGCGATTGATGATTTCGCGGGTAGGATTAATCTGAAAATAGAAGGGATTTGTGCGGGTTAATTCATCGGATGCCGACAGAGGAGAAACCATGAAAATTTGATTTCTGGCAGCATACTCTGCCACTTCACGTTGATCGGCAGGTTGCACTGGCCCTATGATTAAATCGGCTCCCTGAAGATGCCCATCGGCAATAAGCTGACGCATGCGGCCCCTGTAGCGTTCGGTATCCAATACCCTAACTTCAATGCTCACACCGGAGCGCTCGAGCGAATCGACAGCCAAAAGGACACCTTCGAAAAAGTGGATGAAATTTTCGGAATTTCCTGCAAATGAAATTTCTGACCGGGCCGCAGCACTCTCGGCAGGAGCCAGCATAGTATCTGGTCTTGCTTCGAAATTTTGCGGGCGTTCGCCAGCAATCGGATGAAGATTGGCTACATTAGAATCGATAGAGAGGGGCAACAACAAAACCAAAGAGAGCTGAGTACGGCGTTGCTGGTTATACAACATCTGCTCGCAATCAGAGAGCGACATATGAGAAGCACCCTCCAACGCTACATCGGCAGCAGCAGCAGTTAATGCAGCAGGGATGAGCAACAGCGTATCGCCCTGCAACAGTTCCCTCGTTTTAAGAAATGGATTGAGTCTTTCCAACTCATCAACGTCAGAACCAAAACGTTCGGCCAACAGCACCGAATTGTCATAAACTCCAGCTACATATTTAACCAAAAGAGTACCTTCATCGCCCGACTTAAAAACTGGAATACGGACCGAAGAACCCGTTCTAAAGGAGTTCGACAGCTCAGGATTGAGCTCCACCAAACGTTCGGCAGTTACGCCATATTGCCGGGTTAACCTAAACAAGGTTTCACCTGGGGCGATGGTATGCTGAATGAATCCCGCTTCAACCGGCGCTGAACGCTCAAAAGAGATGCGTTCAGAACCCATATCAGAGGTAACCTTGAGCTCCATTCCGGGTTGTAAATTGGCTGCATGGGGGTTGCGTTCCAAGAGTTCAGAAACAGTCTGACCATAACGCCGGGAGATGGAATAGAGGGTTTCTCCCTGCACTACCCTGTGCATCGATTCGGACCCTGCTACTGCAAATTGATGACCAGATGGTGCAGTTGCCATAGGTGGTTCAGGTGCCGGTATCTGGATGGTTTCGCCTCGTCGCAGCGCAACCAAACCAGGATTCACGCGCAAAATATCATCTATGGTAACGCCGTATTGCCTTGAAACAGAGAAGAGTGTTTCTCTGCGCTGGACATGATGCCCTACGGTCGACTCAACCTTTGGCACAGTTTCAGTGGCATCCGTTTGTGCAGGGAGAACAACCGGTATTTTCAAAACATCACCCGTCTTTAAACCGGATATAAGCTGTGGATTTTCATTTAAAATGGCAATTACCTCTACCTGGTAACGACGGCCTATCGAATAGAGCGTTTCTCCGGCCGAAACAGGGTGCATAACATACTGTTTACCATCGATGGTTACATAATCTGAAGCGGGAATCTCCTGCGACAACGCAGGAAGAAGCAGAAGGGAAAACAGAAATATGAAGAGGCTTTTCATTCCACTATTTTACGTAATTCCATCCAAAACAGTGCCAAATGTACACGATTTTTTTCAATTGTTGGTTCCGGAGGAGCCGACAGCCAGCGCGGGTCGATGAAACTCAATCGAAAATTTACTTTTGTAATTGAGTTGAGTTGAGGTATATTTACTCCCTCAAAACAACACCTATTATGCAGGAAAAAATAGTTATTCTCGATTTTGGATCACAATATACGCAGCTCATTGGACGCAAGCTGCGCGAACTCAATGTTTACTGTGAAATCCATCCGTTCAACCATTTTCCTGATGCCGATGCTTCTGTAAAGGGCGTCATACTTTCGGGCAGTCCGTTTTCTGTTAGGGATGCCAATGCCCCGCGTCCCGATCTTTCGGCCGTTAAAGGCAAGCTTCCACTCTTGGGCATCTGCTATGGCGCTCAATTTTTAGCCCATTTCTATGGAGGAGAAGTAGCTCCCTCCAATTCGCGTGAATATGGCAGGGCAAACCTTGGTTTTGTCGACAGCTCAACAGCGTTGCTTAAAAATATCTCCACGCATTCGCAGGTTTGGATGTCGCATGGCGATACCATTGTCAGACTGCCAGCCGACTACAAAGTCATAGCATCGACCGAAGATGTGGAACTGGCCGCCTACAAAGCTGACAATGAAGAGACATGGGCCATTCAATTTCATCCTGAGGTTTACCACACTTCTGAAGGAATGGAGTTGCTCAAAAATTTCGCAGTTGATATTTGCGGTTGCGAACAATCCTGGACACCCTCTTCGTTTGTGGAATCTACCATTGAAGAACTTCGCCAGCAATTGGGAACCGATAAAGTAGTTCTTGGGCTCTCAGGTGGGGTCGACTCTTCGGTGACTGCCATGCTATTGAACAGGGCAATTGGGGAAAATCTTACATGCATTTTCGTCGACCATGGGTTGTTGCGCAAAGACGAATTTTCAGCGGTACTGCACTCATACGAAGATATGGGGTTGAATGTAATCGGAGTAGATGCAACGAAGCGTTTTTTCCACGATCTGAAAGGAATTACTGATCCCGAACAAAAACGTAAAATTATAGGACGGAACTTCATCGAAGTGTTCGATGAGGAGGCTCACAAAATACAGGATGTAAAATGGCTGGCGCAAGGCACCATTTATCCCGATGTTATTGAATCTATTTCGGTAAATGGACCTTCTGTTACCATAAAATCGCACCACAATGTAGGAGGACTGCCAGAAAAAATGAAACTCAAGGTGGTTGAACCGTTGCGCCTACTCTTCAAAGACGAAGTGCGCAGAGTTGGCCTTGCTCTTGGGCTTAAGCCCTCTCTTCTGGGCAGGCATCCCTTCCCGGGGCCCGGACTCGGCATCAGGATATTGGGTGAAGTCACTCCGGAAAAGGCAGCCATGCTGCAGGACGCAGATGCAATTTTCATGCAGGGCCTCAGAGACTGGGAACTTTATGATCAGGTATGGCAGGCTGCAGTAATTCTTTTACCGGTTCAATCGGTGGGGGTAATGGGCGACGAGAGAACCTACGAATATGTGGTAGCGTTGCGGGCAGTCACCTCAACCGATGGTATGACGGCCGACTGGGTGCACCTCCCCTACGATTTCTTGGCCCGAATGAGCAACGAAATCATCAACAAAGTTAGGGGAATCAACCGGGTAGTTTACGACATTAGCTCCAAACCACCGGCGACCATCGAATGGGAATAATCTTTCGCAAACAAACCGTTGCTGCTAATTGTTACTAAATTGCGCTCACTTGCATAAAAAGCGCATATTTGGTATAAACTTTGAAGTCGTATGCTCATTCCATCCCTTATGGTAATTGCACATTGGCCCAATCAAAAATTTAATGGCATGAAATTGAATAACTTAAGCAGAATCGCCATCGTACTGTTTTTCCTTATCGGAACAACTGTTGAGGCACATGCTCAAACTGCTCAGGAAAATAGTCAGAAATTTGGCCGCCTGCTCAGGCTGGTTGAATCCTATTATGTCGATACTACCAACCTTTCGGTACTTACCGATAAAGCCATAGTTAATCTTTTGCAAGACCTCGATCCACATTCAGTCTATATCTCAAAAGAGGAAGTTGACCGCATGAACGAACCCTTGCAAGGAAATTTCGAAGGCATAGGCATTACCTTCAGCCTTTTCAAAGATACTCTGCTCGTGGCATCTACCATTCCCGGAGGTCCTTCAGAGAAGGTGGGCATGATGGCTGGCGACCGGATTTTAATCATCGACGGGCGCACCGTTGCCGGAATTGGTTTATCGAACGAAGATGTAATGAAGATGCTCCGAGGGGAGAAAGGTACCAAAGTCGACCTCAAAGTATTGCGCCGAAGTGCAACACAGCTGATCGACTTTACCATTGTCAGAGACCGGATCCCCATATACAGTCTTGATGCCTCGTACATGATCGACAAGCATACCGGCTACATTAAATTGAACCGTTTTGCTGCCACTACCATTGAGGAATTTAAAAACGCCATGACGGGCCTGCATAAAGAAGGCATACGCAATCTTATTCTTGACCTAAGAGGCAATGGCGGTGGATATCTTACAGCTGCCATTCAATTGGCCGATGAATTTATTGCAGGGAACCATCTGGTGGTTTACACCGAAGGCGTTAACAACCCTAAACGCGACTATATGGCCTCTGGAAAAGGTATGTTCGAAGAGGGCAACCTGGTGGTATTGGTCGACGAAGGTTCGGCATCGGCCAGCGAAATTGTGGCCGGTGCTGTGCAGGATTGGGATCGGGGTGTTATCGTTGGCAGAAGGTCGTTTGGCAAAGGATTGGTGCAACAGCCCTTCTACCTTACCGACGGTTCTATGGTACGGTTAACAACAGCACACTATTATACCCCCAGTGGAAGGGCTATACAGAAGCCTTATGAAGGCGGCCTGAACGAATACCGCAGAGATTATCAGCGACGTCTCGAAAGTGGAGAGCTTTTCAGTGTCGACAACATATCGTTTCCCGACTCTCTTAAGTTTCAAACTAAAAAATTTCAACGCACAGTATATGGCGGCGGCGGTATTATGCCCGATATATTTATGAAATTGGACACCTCATCCCGATATCCATATTACAACCGTTTGCAGCGCTCGGGTACTGTAAACAACTTTATTACCGAGCACATCGACAAGAACCGCCAGTCAATTCTTCGGGAGTATAAAGAGTTTCCAACGTTCCGCGACAAATATTCCGTGAGCGATGCCGTAATCGAAAGCTTGGTAGCTGCAGGAGAAGCCGCCGGCATTCAGCGCGATGACGAGGGACTGGAGTTTACCCGAAATCAGATGAAGAAAGAGCTTAAAGCAATCATTGCCCGCGATGTGTATGCTCAATCCTATTTTTACCAAATCTACAATCAGGACGACAAAACCATATTAAAAGCGCTGGAACTTTTACAGCATCAGGACATTTTTAAGTCTTTGACTGTAATGAACGATAAGCCCTAATGCATGTTTCAGCAAGCCATTCATTGGGCAATAATTAATTATCTTGAGCTTTTGGGGGCCCTTTTGGGTGTGGTGTATATTGTATTCTCCATCCGGCAGCATCTGTTTACCTGGCCTACTGGACTTGCCACCTCTCTTTTTTACATTGCCATTTTCTTCAGGGAAAAATTTTACGCCGATATGGCCCTGCAGTTCTACTATGTAGTTATCAGCTTGTACGGATGGTTTTGGTGGTCGAAGAACAATACCAGTAGTGATTTGGTATTAAAGGTAAGTCGATCGGGGAATAGTTATGTAATTAAAGCGCTTGGAGTTACCCTTGTTCTATGGCTTGGCATTTACCTTATTCTACGCTTTGCAACCGATTCTCCATTGCCCATAATGGATGCACTCACAACCGCCATGAGCATTACAGCAACGTACATGCTGGCGCGTAAAAAACTGGAACACTGGATTATTTGGATGGTCGTCAATTTGATTTCTGCAGGACTCTACCTATACAAAGAACTCTACCCTACAACCCTGCTGTTTCTAATTTATACAGCCATGGCCATAGTAGGTTATCTGGCATGGAAAAAGGAACTTATAAACGGCAAAATTGGAAAATAACCTACCCAGTATTGTTGTAATTACCGGTGCCGAGTCGACAGGCAAATCGGAGTTGGCACAACAGTTGGCCCGCCATTATGGGGTACCCTTCTTTTCGGAGTACGCCCGAGAATATGTGCAACAACTCGATAGGCATTATACCTATTCCGATATTGAAGCCATTGCCCGCATGCAATTGGCGCAGATGCAGTTTGCCCTTAAATTTAAGGTCCCGTACGTTTTTTTCGACACCTGGCTGGTCGTCACCAAAGCTTGGATGGAGGAAGTTTACGGCCATTATCCCTGTTGGGTGGATGATGCACTGTTGGCAAATCCAGTAAAACTTTGGCTAATTTGCGATACAGACCTGCCATGGGAACCCGATCCGTTGCGTGAAAATGGAGGCGACCGGCGTTTGTATTTATCGGACCGATACAGCCGGGAGCTGGGTGAACGGAAATTTGCGCACCAAATTATTTCGGGAAAGGGTATCGACCGCTTCAAAAATGCCCTTATTGCTATGGGCACAATGGAATTTTAACGTTGCAACTGCCTGATAAAGAATAATCGGGGAACCGTGAAACTGAAAATTTTTCAAATATGAATACAACAATGCAACAGCGCATCGCCAATACCATAAGAGATCTGGCCGATCCGGCAAGCTACAACCTCGTTTGCCACGAGCACCGTTTGGGTGAGCCCATGCCCTCCATCCATAAATTGGCGAGAATTGTGGAGTTGGTAAGGGAGATTATTTTCCCGGGATATTTTGGTCAAACCTCGCTGAGACCCGATACCACTACCCACTATATGGGGGTATATGTAGATGAGTTGTACGAATTGTTGTGTGGCGAAATTCTGGCGGGATTGTGTTTTGAGTGCAACGACGAGAGTGCCAACAAATTGGAGCGACACACCACACTTTCGAAGGAGAAAGCTATTGCTTTTATTGAACAGTTGCCAGAGATCAGAAAAAAGTTGGTCAAGGATGTTCAGGCTACCTGGCTGGGCGATCCGGCTGCCGTAAGTTTTGGCGAAGTTATATTCTGTTATCCTGCGATTAAGGCGATAACCAACTACCGGGTAGCCCATCTGCTCTATAGCCTCGAAGTACCCATTATTCCGCGGTACATTAGCGAAATGGCACACTCCGAAACGGGCATCGACATACACCCTCGGGCACAGATTGGGGAATATTTTTCGATCGACCATGGAACAGGTGTGGTAATCGGCTCCACCTCTATTATAGGAAATCATGTAAAAATATACCAAGGTGTAACCTTGGGGGCCCGCAGTTTTGAGCTTGACGAGCTGGGCAACCCCATCAAAGGAGTCCTCAGACATCCGATTGTAGAGGACCATGTAATTATATATGCCGGTGCCACCATTCTTGGACGCATCACCATTGGAGCCAATGCAACCATTGGAGGAAATGTTTGGGTTACGAAGAACGTGCCGGCAAATGCCAAACTGGCCCAACGCTGGCCAAAAGATAATATCTTTGCCGACGGGGCAGGCATTTAAACGCAAACATTAAAACCGCAATCCATTGAATACATACCAATTTACTGCAAAAACTCCCGAGAACATGGAGCCCTTGTTGGCCAAGGAAGTCCAGTCGATTGGCGGTAGAAATATCTCCACGGGCAGAAGGGCCGTTTTCTTCGAAGGGGGATTGGATACCCTTTACAGGGCCAACTACTACCTTCGCACAGCTCTGAGGATTTTCAAGCAAATCGACACCTTCGAATTTACCGATGCCGACGATTTCTATGTTAAGGCAATGCGCGTTAAATGGGAAGAACATATGGAACTGCATCAGGCATTCGCAGTGCAAAGTACGGTGTTTCATTCCGAGCAGTTCAACAACAGCATGTTTGCCTCCCTCAAGGTGAAAGATGCCTTGGTAGATCGTTTCCGTAAGCGAACTGGTCGGCGTCCCGATGTAGATACACAAAACCCCGACATCACTTTTCACGTGCATATCAGTAGAAATCAGTGCACCCTGTCGGTCGACAGCAGTGGCGATTCGTTGCATAAGCGGGGTTACCGGCTAGTGCAGGGGGATGCTCCCCTAAGTGAAGTGCTCGCAGCAGGCATGATCATGCTATCCGGCTGGGATGGCAGTACCGACTTTGTTGACCCTATGTGCGGATCAGGAACGCTGAGTATCGAAGCCGCCATGATAGCCAAAAATATACCCGCCGGAAAATTCAGAAAATCGTATGCCTTTATGCAATGGAAGGATTATGATGCTGCTCTGTTTGGCCGTATCCGAGAAGAGGCCATCACCAGTGAGTTTCAGGGTAAAATTTACGCTGCCGATGTTCGCTCCTCCTCCATTTCAGGGGCACAAACCAATGCCCGTTCGGCCCGGGTTTTTAACCTTATTGAGTTTACCACCAAAAATTTCAGTCAGCTGGAACTTCCGGTACAGCAGGCCACAATAATGATCAATCCACCCTATGGGGAGCGAATCGAGATGGGAAATCCCGAAGCGTTGTATGCTATGATTGGACAACGACTTAAACATCAATGGAGCGGCAACAGCGCGTGGATTCTCAGCTCTTCGCCACAGCTACTTCAGCAGATTGGGTTAAAACCCTCCGCAAAGATTAAATTATTAAATGGAGCGTTGGAGTGTAGTTTTCAGCAATACCAATTGTTTCAGGGCAAACGACGCGATGCATTGCAAAAGGCCTAAATAGAAAACAAAAAAAAGGGAGCGGTTCAACAACCACTCCCATTTCTTTAAACTAACCTAACTAAACCTAAACTTATGAAAATAAGTTACGCCAAAGATAGGGCCATTTGCGGTTGTCCACAAGGTTTTGGAGTTAAAACATGTTAACTGATTTAAAACGTAAAGTTGAGTTAACATTGAAAACTGGCGATCATTACTGCGGAATAAAGGTATATCTGATGGTACCTTGTTGTTGGGCAGGAGCAGAGGCATCGGCATTGAAGATTGTACGCATTGCGGCCTCGCGGGCGTAGAGATAAATAAGTTCATCGGTTACCGTTGAACTGCTCCGGGTTTGAGCGTTTAATACCCGTCCTTGACGGTTCACCACAATATCGACAACGACTGTTCCTCCACCGCGGGTTAAATAGATGGGTATTGGCAGCCTCAAATGGTACCGGTTCGTTAGATTGTATTCAATGTTGGAATCCCCCGTAAAAAGCAACTGCCGGATGGAGTCAGGGTCCATGCCTTCGGTATTTTGTTCGGGCATCTGTACCTTAGACATATCTGGGATTTCGCGGGCCAATTGTTGATTCACATCCTCTACCAGTCGGCGGGCCCTGTCAATCTCTGCCTGGTAGTCGGCATCGAAAAACCGCTCACTGGTAGCAGTGCGGCCTGCAGGCACATTGGCCGATGATGCCTGATTTGTTCGGAGTTCCGACATCGTTGACTGGTTCTGTACCACCTGCTCCTCCATCACCTCCTCGGGCAGTTCAAAGGGCAGTTCAATCAGGATTTCGGTCTCGCGCATGTCGGTTTTGCGCTCCATTTCAGCCAAAAGGAAAATCGACACAAGCAGTATATGAAACACGAGCGTTCCAATTACTCCATAGATATTCCTTTTGTATAGC
>CAYGIQ010000015.1:0-28098 GCA_964349885.1 uncultured Prolixibacteraceae bacterium
CTATTTTCCCTTTGCGCTAAATCTTTAGCGCTTAAATCTCGGAGTAATCATCATTCAAACAGCATTTTTGGGATTGTTTCAGCCTGTAGCTGCAGGTTTTTCAATGGATTGAATCAATTTCTTTTTATCGAGACAAGAAAGTGGGCACTTTTTCCGTTCTTTGCAGGTACCCATCTTTTAGTTAGACAATGCGAAATCACAGTTTTGGCTTCCGGAAGTTCCTATTGCTCGCAGCTTTTGCCTTTATTCTGGGCGGATGCCTTCGCGATGATCCAGAACTATCCGGTTTTGGCGATGCCTTTATCCGGGTAGAGGTAAGCGGTTCTGATACTCTGTATGGCATTGGTTTGCATGCCTTCTCCTATACCAACTTTTCGTCGGTAGAGGTTAACATTGGGGAGATAATCTACATCCTTGCCCCTTACTTGGAATATCGTCAAGATTTTGTTTTTGAGACGCCCAAAGAGGAACTTACAACCATTCGGCCGCAGGAGGGTGAATATATTTTTAATGCGCTGTATCCCGATGGGCGCTCAATGGTATTTTCCGATCGTTTGTATACTTCGTTTGCCCGGCCGGTTAGGATTACTGAATGTCGTTTCAACCGCGATACCAATGTGGCAGAGATCGCATGGTTGGCCGATAAGCGAAATGATGCCTATAATATTAAGGTTTTTAACGCTGAAGGCGATTTGCTCTTTGTGTCGCTGCTGTACAACAACGATTCGGATTACTATGCCTTCGGTCGAAATACGCAAGGCTGGCAAACCAGCAATCTGCCTTTGGCAGGTCAGGAACTTCTGGTCGAAATATCCGCATATCTCAACCAACCCGATACCAAAGGCGAAAAACTGCAAAGCATTGCCTTTAGCCGGCATTCACTAATTTGGTTTAATTAGTTCAATTATGATTTGGCAAAAAGAGTTGGTCCTAAAGCCCTATCCGCGGGGTTATCACTTGATTACCGAAAACATTGCTGCGGCGTTACCAGAGTTGCCCGACAAGGGAATGCTCAACATTCTTATCAAGCATACTTCGGCTTCTCTGAGCCTCAATGAAAACGCAGACCCATCTGTCAGACACGACTTAGAGAATTTCATGAACCTGCTGGTTCCCGAAAATCACTCGGTTTACCGACATACCGACGAGGGCCCCGACGACATGCCTGCTCATATCAAATCTGGTTTGATGGGTGCGACCCTCACCATTCCTGTGACCAACGGCCAATTGAACCTCGGAATATGGCAAGGAATCTATTTGTGCGAATTTAGAAATGTTGGTGGTAGCCGCAAACTGGTGATTACTCTATGGTGGTAATTTTCTGGGGATACAATGATTATTTTGAATTCTACCTTACCCTATCTGGATTTTTTCGGATAAAATCTTCCCAGTTTTTAAAACTTTTTGCCGATTTGGGCCGACTTTGCTGAAGGTGATGACATATCGCCACAGCCACAGCATCGGTAGCATCAAGCTCCTTGGGTAGGTCGGTGATGTTAAATATTTTTTGAAGGAAATAGGATACTTGCTCCTTGCTCGCTCTACCCATTCCGGTAATGGATTGCTTAACCAACAGTGGGGCATATTCGCTGATGGGAAGATTTCTGTATAGCGCTGCAGCCATAATCACACCTTGAGCCCGCCCGAGTTTCAGCATCGACTGTACATTTTTTCCATAAAAAGGTGCCTCGATGGCCAATACGTCAGGCTTATATTCATCAATAATTTGGAGGGCTCTGTTATGCAGAAATTGCAGTCGCTGATAATGATCGTCGAATTTGCCGGGCTGCATAATGCCCATAGCAACAACACTCGGCTTGTTGCCGGTTATCTGCACAATTCCATAGCCGGTTACTGATGTTCCGGGATCGATGCCCAATATTCGACTGACGTTTTGAGAGGACTCCTTCAAATCACTTGTGCTGTTTATTGGACACTGAATAGAATTGCTGCCAAACAATACCTGAAACAATCAGCAGTAAACCCGCTACTGTTGTTGGATAGATGGTTTCTTTGAGAATCAAAGCTATGAAAAATAACGATAAAAACGGCGACAAGAAGGTTAGATTGCCGATGCGCGCGTTGTTGCTGCTGAGTTGCATGGCCCTCATCCACAGTAAATAGGTAATCCCTACCTCGAACAAACCGATGTAGATTGCTGCCCAAAGCGAGAGGCCAGTGGGAATTTGAAAACCACCTGTAAAAGGCATTAATATAAGCAGATAGAGAAATCCAAATACAAAGCTTAGAAACAACTTAACCGCCTCACCACGCCGGTCCTTTACATTTAGGATCCAATAAAGTGCCCAGAAAATGCTGCTACCCAAGGCCAGTCCAACCCCCAACAGACTGGTTTGTCGGAATCCGTTTATGCCTCCTTGCGATGATAAGACAACTATGCCCAAAAAGCTTATGCCCATCGCAAGAAAGTGACTATATCCAATCTTTTGCTTCAGCATAAAGACAGAAAAGAGACTAAGCGTTATAGGCCATATCATATTGAGAGGCTGTGCCAGCTGAGCCGGCAACAGAGAATAAGCTTTGAAAAGAATGAGGTAATAGCCAAATGGGTTAATGGCTCCTGTGATGGCCGACCTTATCCACTCTTCGCGCGTGGTTCCTGACAACTGATTCAATTGACCGGTAAAGAGCAGATATAAAAAAAGGAAGATGGTTGAGACCCCTGCAGCCACAAAAATTAGCTGTGTGTAGTGCAGTTCCCTTAATCCAAGCTTAAAAGCTGTAGCCACACTGCTCCAGATCAACACAGCCGAGAGTGCATACAAAAGACTTTTATCCGATGGGTTCATAGTCTTTATGGTAACAATTGTCTTTGGAATATGAGTTCTATCGGATCTTCTTCTTGAGAAGGAATTCGTGGGTCGGTACCTCCTAATTCGCGAAAGCGTGCGCGGGCATCAGGAACATACAGGCTGCCCGGGTGTTCAAAAAGTATTCTCCTATAACTTCCGGCCGCCTTCTCTGTGTCGTTTTTTTGCAGCAAATAGGTTTCACCCAGTAAAAATAGTGCATCGTCGGCAAGTTGCCCATATCTGTGCCGGATTGCCACTTCCTCCAGCAACTCAATTGCCGAGTCAGCATTGCCAATGGCCAGATGTATTTTCGCCTTTCTGAACAATACGTTTTCGACAATGGAATGGTGGGGGAATTGAACCTGAATTGAGTCGAGCAGTTCCATTGCCAGTGCTTGCTGATTGCGAAAAAACTGAAAGTCGGCTTGCGCAAATTGCTGCAGGGCAGGATTGATAGAATCTCCACGGTTGTTGGCAGTAATAAACAGGGCAAGCTCCATTGCATCGTTCGCAGTTGGCTTTGAGGTGCTGGCCTTTAAAACATCGAGCTGCCCACGGGCCCATTCGAAGTTGCCCATGTAATAGGACAATCGGGCTTTTTTGAGGTTTACCTCATCGGCCAGGCGGTCGCCTCGATGCGCATCGGCAACTTGCGAATAGAGCAAAATAGCCTCATAGGGGTCATCGTCGTACACGTAGATATCGGCCAGCTCAGTTTTTAGCTCTGCAATCTCCTCTCTGCGAAATCCTGGTTGGGTTAGTTCCTTTTCAATGGTTTCAATGGCCAAGCGCGGTTTTCCAAGGAAAAAGGCCAGCAAATGGGCATATTCTTTTATGAGTGTTGCCCTACCCGTTAACTGCTGCAAGGTGTCGAAGGCTTCCAAATACTGCGTGGCCAGTGCTTCACCCACGACCTTGTTTTCACCTTCGGTGCGAATGTAATGCTGATACGAAGCCCTCAGCCGGTTGATATAGGCCGGTAGCCAGATCGGATGCGATCTTCCTTTCGACAACAAATATCCATAAGCAGCCGCAGCATCTCCGAAATGGTGATTGTTAACAGCCATTTGAGCCAAGGCCATAATTTGCATTTCGTCGGAGCCTGTCCTGCGGTCGAGCGCAATCGATTGGCGAAGCGCAGCCGGAAACTGGCGTTCCTGAATAAAAAACCAAATCAGAAGTCGATTAAAGGCCAATACATCGGGTTCTGCCTGAATGGCTCTTAGCACTGTTGTGCGAAATTCGGTGCGCAGGCTGTTGTCTACGTCAAAATAGAGCGATGAGGTAAGGGTCGACTGGACACTGGAGAGATTGGCCTCGTTTTGACGAACCAGCATGAGCAGCTCTTCGAGCATCTGACTGTAGTTGCGCATGTAGCTATATACATTGGCCAATTCATTTATGAAGTTCTCTCCGGGCACCACCGTACGGCCATGTCGGAAAAGCCGCTCGGCCCATTGAAACTCTCGCCACTGAATAAACATATTTCCAGTGTTGATAAAGCTGCTTCGATTGTGTGGGGTTGATTGGATTGCCTCCTCATATTTTTCAGCGGCTGCTTCGCCCGAGTTCATTAACTTCAGCAGCTGCCCCCAATGCACCAATAGGTCGGGTTGTGGTTCCCTGTGCGAACGAATTTCGCGCCGCAAATCGTTTTCGGCTTCCTGGTAACGCTCAAGTTCGGTAAGGCAAGAGAGATAGAGTCTGAAATAAGATCGGTTTCGGCTAACCTGATACAAATCCCTGAACAGGGGTGCTGCCTTTTCAAAATCGCGGTTGGTATAGTATTGTGTTGCAAGCTCAATATTACCCCTATCTGGATTCGATTGCCCACGGGCAGAATCCAACCCAACAATGAGAAGCAGCAATAACAGAAAATATCTCATAGTGCAAACATAGTAAATACCTGAAAATACCCTTTATTTCCCCTTAACCTAAACGGTCTTCAGCCCCATTTATGTAAGTATATTAGAAGATATAGTTGTCTTTATTTATTCAGAAGTCGATTTTAAGCTTAATTTTGTGCGAAAATATTGTTTATGGCACACGAACTACGCGAGCGGCAACGCCTGCCAAGGTGGATGAAAATGGAAATGCCCAAAGGAGAAAACTACTCCAAGGTAAAAAATCTTGTAGCGGGAAACGGGTTGCATACCATTTGTACCAGTGGCAACTGCCCCAATATAGGTGAATGCTGGAGTAGGGGTACTGCAACATTTATGATTCTGGGAAACATTTGTACCAGGCGGTGTAAATTTTGTGCTGTGCCATCCGGGAAACCGCTTCCTGTCGATGTAAATGAGCCTGTGCGTTTGGCCGAAACGGTAAAGGTGCTGGGTGTACGCCATTGTGTAATTACATCGGTCGACCGCGACGACCTCGATGATCAAGGAGCCGGAATCTGGGCAGAGACCATTCGCCAGGTTAAGGTTCAAAATCCTGAAACCCGCATTGAGGTGCTCATTCCCGATTTTCGGGGAAACACTGCGCTGATTCAGCAGGTTCTGGATGCAGATCCCGATGTTGTATCACACAATCTCGAGACCGTTGAGCGACTTACTCCTTTTGTGCGGTTTGCGTCCAAATACCGTCGGAGTCTCGATGTTGTAAGGTACATTGCCTCGCAGCAAAGAATTGCCAAGTCTGGTATTATGTTGGGCTTGGGTGAAACCTTCGATGAGGTGCTTCAAACTATGGACGACCTGCTCGAGGCCGGTGCCAAAGTTATGACCATTGGTCAATATCTTGCCCCCACCTCCACACATATGCCCGTAAAGGAGTACTTTTCGCCCGAAGTTTTTGCTGAATACCGCCGGATTGGACTTGCAAAGGGATTCCGTTTTGTGGAAAGCAGTCCGTTGGTTCGATCTTCATACCGGGCAGAGGAGCATGTGCATGCGTGAATTTCCCGGATTAAGGGCCGCATTTTTCCGATATGTTAAGAATTCTGTTGACAACAATTTTTTTTCCCCTGAGGTTAGGATCGTTCACATTTCCCCATATATTTGTCACTGTCTAAATTTTGCACATCAATGAAACCACTTTTTCATCACCTATTCGCTACCAGAGCTATCTGTATTGCAGGTGTTGTTGTGCATGACTACTCCATGACTATGCCATAGCCTTCGTGCTGGTTAAACAACCCGTACCGAAGGCAAACACACCAAATGGTTCGGCAACCTGCCGGCCATCTATTTTTCTGTGCTGCAAACTACCGTATTGTAATCCGCTTAATTCTAAAAAGTATGTCATTGACCATAGTTCGTGTGTCTGGCGTTCATCTTAATGCCACCCTACATCAGCAACGTTTATTAGATTTCCTAAGCAGGCAAAATGCTCCGGCACTATTGGTGGTATCTTCCCATCCCGAGCTTTTTAACTCCATCGAAGTGGCCTTACATACCGTTTTTACGAACGGTTCTGATTTCACTGCTTTGGAGCATCGGTTCGTTGAATTGTGGCAGCAAATTGTTGGAGAGGAGCCTGCCAAAGATTTTTTGGCCGATCTCGATAAGCTAACCAGTTTGCTGAAGGGAATATTCTACACCGGCGACTATTCGCCTGCCCTTAGGGATGCGGTAATGAGTCAGGCTGAGGTTCTATCGGCCAGAATGCTGGTTGGACAATTGCTCGAGCTCGGAGTTGCTTCCAAGGTGCTTTTGCCGTCTGATTTTGGTCTCACAGCTACCTCTGATTTTGGAAATGCAACCTTCGCTAATGTTCAGGTCGATAATCTGAAGCAGCAGTTAGGAGAGACCATTCTGGTAGTGCCGGGTTCTTATGGTATAACCAGCCTCGGAAAAGTTGCCCGCGCGGGCGCTTCGGCTGCCGACTACACTGCTGCTTTTATAGCTGCAGAATTATCAGCAAGCCGTTTAACGCTATGGGGGTCTTCAAGGGCCTTTTATGCTGCCGACAGGAATATTGTGCCTGATGCTGCTGTAATCGAGCAACTTACCTATTCCGAAGCAAGTGAGCTGGCCTATTTTGACCATTTCTCGCTGCATCCACGAGCAGTTGAGCCCCTAATGACCAAGGGAATCCCCATCTACATTCTTTCTGCTGTATCAGAAAACGACATCCCCGAAACGGTTATCAACAGCGAAGATGCAGTTTCAACGAGCGTGGTAAAAAGTGTAGCATGCACCAACGATATATCCATCCTCAGGCTCAATGGCCCTGGGGTTGGTTTGAAGCCTGGAATATTGGCGCGGATCACCGGCAAACTTGCTGAGGCTTCCGTTAATATAAAATCGGTGATTACATCTCAGGTGAGCATCAACATCATTCTCGACAGTAAAAGTGGTTCGGCTGCCCGCGAGGTAGCCCATAATGTGGGTTTTACGGCGGTCAGCGACATTGAGTTGCTCGAAGATGTATCACTTATCGCCATTGTAGGGCATGGAATGCAAGCTAATTATGGCATTTCGGCCCGACTATTTGCTGCTGTTGCCGGCAGTAAGATTAACGTTATTTTAAGCGGCTCCGGAGCTTCCGATTTGGTAAGCTACTTAGTGGTAAGTGATGCCTTTCGGGAGCGCAGTGTGCACGCTATTTACGATGCCTTCTTTAAAGGTTAATTGTAATCATTATTAAGTTTTTTAAAAGTTAAAATTAATTGGACCATGAAAAAGCAAGATTTAAAGTTCGAAACCCTTCAGCAACATGCAGGTCAGGTTCCTGACCCTACCACCAAATCGAGAGCGGTTCCCATCTACCAAACCAGCTCTTATGTTTTCGACAATGCTGGGCATGCAGCCGATTTGTTTGCGCTCAGGCAGTTTGGGAATATATATACAAGGATTATGAATCCTACCACCGATGTTTTTGAACAGCGTGTTGCTGCCCTCGAAGGTGGAGTTGCCGCATTGGCCGTAGGCTCTGGCCATGCAGCCCAGTTTCTAGTGTTTACAACCCTGCTCGATCAGGGAGATAATTTTGTGTCATCGCCCTACCTTTACGGCGGCAGCTATAACCAATTTAAAGTCAGTTTTAAGCGCCTTGGGATCGAAGCCCGATTGGCAGCCGATGTTACACCCGAATCGTTCGAAGCGCTTATCGACGACCGTACCCGGGCAATTTATCTCGAATCGATTGGCAATCCGGGTTTTGTGGTTCCCGATTTTGAGGCCTTCGGAAAGCTTGCCAAAAAGTACGACCTTCCGCTTATTGTCGACAATACTTTTGGAGGTGCCGGATACCTTGTACGTCCTATTGAATACGGAGCAGACATCATTGTGGAATCGGCAACCAAATGGATTGGTGGACATGGCACCAGTATTGGGGGTGTTATTGTTGATGCCGGTACCTACAACTGGGGCAACGGGAAGTTTCCCGGATTCACTGAACCATCGCCGGGTTACCATGGCCTTAAATACTGGGATGTATTCAATTTCGAAAGCCAATTTGGCAATATTGGTTTTATCATTAAGGCGCGGGTGGAAGGCTTGCGTGATTATGGCCCAGCTATCAGTCCGTTCAACTCGTTTTTGTTAATTCAGGGTCTCGAAACGCTCTCGCTGCGCATGGAACGTCATTGCGATAACACCCTTGTTCTGGCCAAATGGCTCGAAAGGCATCCTGCCGTTGAGAGTGTTAACTATCCGGGCCTCAAAAGCAGCAATTCCTATCTTTTGGCAAAAAAGTATCTGCCCCGAGGAGCAGGTGGAGTTTTGTCTTTTATCGTAAAGGGTGGCAAAGAGGCTGCACAGGGAGTTGTCGATCGGCTTAAGATGGTTAGTCACCTTGCCAATGTGGGCGATGCCAAAACACTGATCATTCAGCCTTCTGCTACCACCCACTCTCAGCTTCCAGTAGAGGCTCAAATTGCTGCCGGGGTATTTCCAGCCCAGTTAAGGGTGAGCGTAGGGCTCGAACACATCGACGATATCATAGCCGACTTTGATCAGGCACTTGCAGGATAATGCATGGGTATATTTTAATCAACAGGCCTACTTCTTAATGTAGATGAAGCTATGCACCTACCTTAGTTATAAGTCGAAATTCTGTACTTTTACCGTCCCTCCGTTGATTGATAGGTCGACGGAGGGATTTTAAACATTTGTTATGCCAGTCAATATTCAAGATCAGCTTCCTGCCATCGAACTGCTTAAGCAGGAGAACATATTCGTTATGGATTCTACAAGGGCCAGTAGTCAGGATATCCGGCCGCTTAAGGTTCTCATACTGAATCTTATGCCTTTGAAAATAACCACAGAAACAGATCTGCTCAGGCTTTTGTCCAATTCACCCCTGCAAATTGAGGTGGAATTTTTGAAAATCAAAGGACACACTTCAAAAAACACGCCGGTAGAGCATATGATGACTTTTTATAAGGATTTTGATCAGGTGAGCCATAATAAATACGATGGGTTGATCATAACCGGAGCCCCGGTAGAGCATCTTCCTTTCGAGGAGGTTACCTATTGGGACGAAATGCGCAGAATCATGGACTGGGCAAATTCCAATGTTTATTCGACACTTTTTATTTGCTGGGCTGCTCAGGCCGGACTATACCACCACTACAGCATACCCAAATATCCATTGCCATCTAAAATGTTTGGTGTATTCAGGCATTCGGTCAGCGACGAAAAACTTCCGATTTTCAGAGGATTTGACGAAGAGTTCTGGGTGCCCCACTCACGCCACACCGAAATCATCAGAACCGATGTTGAAAAGATTCCCCAGCTTACCATCGTTTCCGAATCCACTGAATCGGGGGTTAACATGGTGATGGGTAAGGGGGGACGGCAACTTTTTATTACCGGACACCTCGAGTATTCCCGGTTTACCCTGGATGGGGAGTACCGCCGCGACCTCAGCAAAAAACTGTCGATAGCCATTCCTGTAAATTATTATCTGAACAACGACCCACTCCAACAGCCAGTGGTACGTTGGAAATCGGCTGCTACACTGCTTTTTGCCAATTGGCTCAATTATTACGTATACCAGGAAACTCCCTATAATCTGGACGACATTCGTTAAATCTGATGGATTGCAAAGGTGTGTTGTGCCCACCGAATGGCCCCACGAGTCAACTGAATTACCCATTTATCTGAAAGTGCTACCTTTGTGTATCTGTTTTTTGTAATCCATACAAAACGGGCGATTGGAACTACCTTGATGTAGTCATCCCTTTTTCCATCTGTTATATTCGTGATATGATAAGACTTCTTTCCATAACTTTGCTTCTGTTTTCGTTTGCATACGGATGTAAGACCTCACGCATTTCAGTTTTACCCGAAAGAGAGCGTGAGAGGGCTTTGTATGCAGTATCAATTGGAAACCATCAGGAGGCAATCGGCGGTTGGGAAAACTACTTTCAGATGATGCAGGCTTCGCAGGGAACAATTTTGCCTAGTGATTATTCGAAGGCAGCCATTTCTGCGTTTCATGTCGAGAATTACGAGTTGGCGCTCAGGTGGTTTGATCAGGCACGCTATGCCGATTACTCCGATTTCGAGATGTACGCAACCATGGCGGCAATCTATAGATCGCAGGACAACCTTTCGAGAGAAATTTTTGCACTCAGTTATTTGAAGGAGCATTTTTTAGCACATGCCCAGCTTAACAGTGTTTCCTTACGTTTGTTTGAGATTTTTTCAGAAACCAATCCATCAAAGGCAATAGAGCTATGGCCCGATTTAGATGTTGAAGTAAGGGCTGGAGAAGCCATGCTGAATCGGTGGTTTCAGTTGAACCTAACTGCTGGGGACAAAAATCTTCTTGATTCAGTTACACTCCGGCTCCTAGATCTTAATCCATACAATAAGGAGGCGTTGGAATGGCAAGCTGAAAAGTTTTACCAGATTGCAGAAGATCGTTACCAGCAGGAAATGCACAAATACAATCAAAATCGCACCCATGTTCAATACCAGTTTTTACTGAATTCCCTCAAGGATATATCGGAAATATACCGACAGTCACTGCGCTATTTCGAAGTTTTATGGGAAATTGACCCTACACCCACTTATGCTGCATATATGGCCAACATCTACATTCGCTTCGACGACCGCGACAAGGCCGAGCATTTCCGCCGACTGGCAGAACCTCGGCGCTAAAACTTTGTTTTCGAGGTTGGTTTGACCGCAATTGGCATTCCTGCTCTTCGTTCTGATGGGTTGTATAATCGGTGGCTATGCAGGTAGGTCATATGCACAGTTTATTTATTTGTTAAAGTTGCAGAACTCCTGGCCAACAATTTTGACTGCTTTCAGGCATTTTAAACTGGTTTTATGGTCAGGTAAAAAATATCCATTCACTTGATTGTGTAAAATATTGATGTCTTGACAGTAGGTTGGTTGGATATGTTAAATTTTATTATATTTGCCGTGAATTTTAATTAATTACAATGAAAAAAGGAACAGTAAAGTTCTTTGATCAAACCAAAGGTTTTGGTTTTATTAAAGACAATGAATCATCCACCGAAGTTTTTGTACACTCTTCAGGATTGGTTGATCAAATTCGCGACAACGATGAAGTTACTTTCGAAGTCGAAGACGGTCGTAAAGGACCTAATGCCGTAAATGTAAAACTTGCTTAAAATATAAGTTACACAATTGCGACACCAAAGCTCTGTTTCCGCAGAGCTTTTTTTATGCGTTTTTGTCACTTTTTCTTCACCCAAACCAATATCACCGGCACATTTCGTATCTTGTTGGAAATACCAATTGTTCCTTTCTGCCGTAAATAAGTCACACTCGATGAACCCACGAAACGCCATAGGTTATACATTGATCCTTTGGATATTAATGGGATCATGTGTGGGCGTTAAAACGGGTTTTATTCGGAATACAGGTCATCTCGAGGCTCAGTTAATGCAAGGAGTAATCAGCAGTGATGTGGCGTTGGAGGAAATTTTCACAGACAAAGAACGACTGCACTTACAGGCTTATGCCATTGCCAGTGAACTTCCGGAGGCACGGAATACACTGTTGCCGGCAAGCAGGCAAAACAGAATTTTCGATAATCTTGCAGAACAACTTGTGCACGATAGCATTCTGCACGCCATAATGAGGGTCGAGAACCACCCCTCTGCCATTGAACAGTTGCTGGTATCAGCTGCTGTTTATCAAAATAGCTATGGCGCTATTCCTAAAGTACGACGCATCATCAACCGGGGAAATATTTCGGCCGGTATCCCCAGGGGCTTTCTGCACAAGAGTCGTCGGTTTATGTTATCTCCCAACATCCGAAAGTATGTGCCACCTTCGAATGTGCTTGATCCACTTCCTCCGTCTGGGGCCTTTCCACTGCTTGCGTATAATGTCTTTCGGCAATTCGATCGGGTTAACGAAGGGAGTTACCGATCAGTAAACTTTGTTAGCAGTGCTTTTGGGAATACCGTTGCGGCCATTCGAAGGGATCCTCCTGTTAAAATAGAACAGTCGAGTTTTGTCCATTTTCTGAAACCCCTCGATATTGTTCTTATGAAATCGGAGGGGAATTTTACCGATAAAATTATTCCTGGATATTTTGGCCATACTGCTGTTTGGGCTGGGGTTGCCGAAACGCTGCGACATTCGCATCTACCCGGATTAGATATCACTGAAGGACCATTGTTCGTTGAGTCGGTGCGCACTGGGGTAAAATTCTCCCAAATAGATGAGCTGTCAGATGCATCCGTACTACTGGTAATTCGTGTTTTTGGGCTTAACCATGATGCCAAAAATGTGGCTATTGATCGACTCATATCGCATATAGGAAAGCTGTACGATTTCAACTTTGACCTAGAGTCGCCGGCAAAGGTTTTTTGTACCGAAGTGCCGTATCTGATTTTTGATCAAATCAGTTGGAAAACTCAATTTACCTATGGTCGTTATACAATGTCGCCCGATGATATAATTCGGACTGCATTTTCAGACAACCGACTGCAATTTATGATGCTGATTACCCCCGATCAGGTGGTGCATATGCCGGCACCCGAGCTGATTGAAGAATTGATCAGCCGTTGAACGGCGTTTATGGATTGGTTTTAAAATCCTGAATTAATCCATCGGTTAACCAATTGGCGAGAGCTTGGCGGTTGGCTGGATTGATGATCCGTTGTTGGTCTCTGGAGTGGTGTATGTTGCCCAGCTCAATATAGACAGACACGGGAATTGAATTGCGCACTACGTATAGGTTGCGGTCTGACACGGTACCTCTATATCCTCGGTTGGGCTGGTGCTGGCGATACTTCGCCTCGAAGGTGTTTTTCAGTATGCTGGCAGTCTTTGCACCGGTTTTGCTGCGTTCGTCGTGGTAAAAGAATACATCGATGTTTTGACCCTTGCTTCTCGCATCGACATGAACCGATATCATTCGGTGAAATCCACCGCGATTTTGGTTGTAAAGTTTGTTTATTGCATCGGTACGCTGTTTAAGCCTCTGTACCTGATTGAGCGGAATGGTGAGTTTGGGATAACAAACTTCGTCTTTGTCGGGTGCCAGAAATTGTTGATCGCGGATCCCGTCGTTGGGGTCAATTACAATGAAGTGCACTGTTGCTCCATTTTCGATTAGATTTCGGCCCAACCTAAGCACAACATCATATGCGTATTCATCTTCGCACAACAAATGGTTCTCATAACGGCTCGTCGCACCGGGGTCGGGGCCACCATGGCCTGATTTTAGATAATATGTAGCCCCTTTTAACTGGTTGCTTCTGATAGTAACCTGTTGGTATTTAGGCCCAAATATGCGATACACTTGTGAGTTCCCAACAGCGGCAGGCGCTGCGGGCGTGGCTGATGTTGGTAATTTATATTTCCTACCCGCAATCAGGCTGTTGTTTCGCCCCAGCCGATCTTTGTTCAACTCTACAAATGCGTTAAACTGATTGGGTTGAAGGCCATTTCTTTTCAGCAGACTGTAAATGCCGTCTCCTTGCTGCGCTGCTACCTCTGCTGGTGCATTTTGCCCGTACAAGGTGAGCGCAAACATCACGAAAAACTGAATTATTATGATTTTAACCATCTGTTTCCGTCGGAAATATAAACAAAAATTGAATCTTTGAACTTTATATTGAATTTAGAGTAAATGTAGTACACACTATAAAATCAATCTTATGAATATGCGAAAAGCTTTCAAAAGTCTGCTGTTAATAACGCTGGCTTTTTGGCTGCTTACTGCCTGCTCCACCGGATATGTTGTAGTCGAAACCTCCCATGCCAATCAAGTCATTACGAATCTGGAAGTGCCTGTAGATAGTTCTATTGTGGCAATCTACGCACCTTTCAAAGCGGAGCTCGAGGCGGAAATGAACAAGGTAGTTGGCTTCAGTGAAATAGATCTGGTAAAAGGCAAACCTGAAAGCCCGCTGACCAATTTTTTAGCCGATCTTGTCCTTTCCGAAGCATTGGATCGCGCAAATCATACTAATCCGCCGGCAGGGGCTCATATTTCGTTCCTGAATTACGGAGGAATTCGTACCGGATTGCCCAAAGGAGAGATTTTGGTTGGTCACCTTTTTGAGCTGATGCCTTTCGAAAATGAACTGGTTTTGCTTCAGCTTCCGGCCCGTGAGGTTCAGGCATTCCTTGATTTAATTGCCTCACGCGGTGGCGATAGCTTAAGCGGAGTTCGATTTCGAATTGCAAACGGAAAGGCCACAGAAATAGTGATAGATGGAGTTCCCTTTGATCCATCGTCCAATTACTGGCTTGCTACCAGCGATTATGTTGCCGACGGTGGCGATAGTTATTCGATGTTGAGGAATCATGCAGCCCGGGTTGAAACAGGAGAGAAAATCAGGGATGTAATGATATTATACCTCTCTAAAACATACGCCAACGGCGAAATTATTCATCCTAAGACCGATGGGAGGATCGTATATGAATAGACGTAAATTTCTGCGCAATACCATTGCAGGTGCTGCCGGTTCTATGGTAGGTTTATTGCCTGCTTCTGCCCTCGCAAGTAATGACTTGGTGCGATTAACTATATTGCACACCAACGATCTTCATTCCCGCATTGAGCCTTTTGAAGATGGTCATCCACGGTTTGCCGGGAGGGGTGGTTTGGCAAGGGTTTCAGGTTTTGTAAATGCCTGTCGGGCCGATAATCCAAACCTGTTATTGCTTGATGCAGGCGATTTCTTTCAAGGAACACCCTACTTTAATTTTTATGGGGGAGAGCTGCTGTTCGACCTTATGACCAAAATGGGCTACGACGCTGCAACCCTTGGTAATCATGAATTCGACAATGGTTTGCAAGGATTGCTCGATCCTTTGCCGCATGCCGGATTTCCGATAATCAATTCGAATTACGACTTCAGTGGTACCCTTCTGGAAGGAAAATTCCCCCGTTATAAAATTTTTAACAAGGGTGGTTTAAATATAGGGGTCTATGGTTTAGGAATTGAATTGAATGGGCTGGTGAATCAAAAACAGTATGGCGGTGTGCGCTATACCGATCCAGTCTCCATTGCCCTTGAAATGGAATCCTTCCTGGCGGTTGAACGCAACTGCGATCTGGTGGTGTGTCTTTCTCACCTTGGTTTTCAGTATCAAAACGATAAGATAAGTGATATGGCATTGGCGCCCCTTACAAACTACACAGACCTGATTATTGGCGGCCATACCCACACCTATCTGGAAGAACCTGTCGCGGTTGTGAACAAACTTGGAAAAACGGTTCTTGTCAATCAGGCTCATACTGGTGGATTGGCCGTTGGACGCCTCGATTTTGTCTTTGCACGTGAATCGGCACGGGACAAGAAATTGCTCTCTGCCTCCATTGCCGCGTTATGAGTAGGGGCCTGAGGTATCTGCTTTCATTCTCCTCCGGAGTTTTGCTAAGTCTTCCATGGCTTGGGTTTCCGGGATGGATAATTTTTGTTGCTTTTTTGCCCCTGCTTTGGGTGCGCAACCATTTGCTTCAAAATGCTGAGGCAAATGCCAGTAGCCATTTTTTCATCCATAGTTATGTAACCTTCATTGTATGGAATGGACTAACAACTTGGTGGATCATCAATGCAACGCTGGTAGGGGCGATTTTAGCCATTGTTGTAAACGCCTTCCTGATGTCGGTGGTAACATGGCTTGCATATAACATCCATGCTTATTCCAATAAGAGAGTGGGTAATCTCGCACTTGTTCTTTTGTGGCTCACTTTCGAATTCTTTCATTTCCACTGGGACATAGAGTGGCCATGGTTAACCCTCGGCAATGCATTGGCAAATCACCCACAAATGGTGCAGTGGTACTCCTTCACCGGAGTTTTGGGTGGATCTCTGTGGATTTGGAGCCTTAATATATTGATTGTGAACTTTTTGGTCCGCAAAGATGCATCATCCTTATCGGGTAAACGCTTTGTTTTGCCAGCAATGGCAGTAGTCTTGTTTTTTCTTCCGGTGGTCTATTCAAATGTGGTTTACTACCGCTACAGCGAAACGTTAGCGCCGCGAAAGGTGTTAATTGTTCAACCCAATATAGACCCATACTCGGAGGCCTTCGATGCAGGAGCCCACAACAATAAACTTCAGAAATTTCTCGATCTAACGCATACTGCACTTACTTCTGATGTAGATTATATTATTGGCCCCGAGACTGTTTTTGAGCAACAGTGGGAAGAAGATAAGCTTTTCTATTACCCATCTTTTGCAGCCCTTCAGCAGCTTACTCTGCAAGAAGGAAATCCATCGCTGATAATTGGCGCTTCAACACACAAGATCTATTATACCCCCGAAAGCAGAACTGCTACATCGAGACTTTCGCGCGATGGGACAATGGCATTTGATGCCTACAATACCGCTATATTCGTCGATTCTACAGGCAACTATCAACTCTATCACAAGTCAATCTTGGTGAGTGGAGTTGAAAAGATGCCGTTTCGTAAATACCTTCGATGGCTCGACAGATTGATTATTAACTTGGGCGGAACCACGGGGACGCTCGGTACCCAGCCCTATCCAACCAATTTCGAAACGCCGCTGGGAGACAAACTTGCACCCGTAATTTGTTACGAATCGGTGTTCGGAGGGTATGTTGCCCGTTATGTACGCGACGGCGCCGATCTGCTTGTTATCATTACCAACGACGGTTGGTGGAAAAATACTCCAGGGTACAAACAGCATTTTGCTTTTGCCCGTCTTCGTGCTATTGAAGCACGCCGCACGGTGGTGCGGTCGGCAAATACCGGAATATCTGGGGTAATCAACCAACGAGGCGATATCGTGCACATGACCGAATGGTGGGTTGATGATTCAATTACGGCCGAAGTAAACTTAAATAAGGTCCTGACTTTTTACGTGCGGAATGGGGATTACATTGGCAGGCTTTCGATGTTTGCCTCTGCATTGTTGCTTTTGAACCTGATAGCAATGGTATTGCGCAAAAAAAATCCGCATCAATTCTAATTGTGTAAAACCCCGTGTAACAGGATTTGAGTGCCTCGCTGCTCGAACTTCCAACGGTCCGAAGACTCATTTCGGGATGAACCGAAACTACCAGGCCTGCCTTCACAGCGAAAAGCTTTTCTCGGCTTAATGTTTAATGTTGAGTTTACCAACTTCTGAATTAATGCGGACTATATTATAGGTTCAAAGAACTTTCAGAATCAAATATAGCCCATTTTACCCGAATTTCCAAACATTCTCGACCTTCTGCTTGCTGGGTCTTCTGAAGTAATTGCACATCAGTTTAATATACCCGAAAATAATTTACCGCCAATGTCTAAACATTAATCTTTGGTCTATATCCCAACCCATTCCCCCTGAATTTTATGCCATGTTTTCAGAAGGTCGCTCATTTTTTGCATATTTGAAGGTTGTTATTTTAATTCCGTGCATGAAGAGAGTTTCAGAGCTTACCCCGGAACCACTGTGGCGATATTTTGAAGAGATTTTGCAGGTTCCACGACCGTCGAAAAAAGAGGAGAAAATTGTACAATACCTGCTCGATTTTGCTTCAAGACACGATCTGCAGGCTATCATGGATGCTGTTGGCAATGTTTTGATAAAGAAACCTGCAGCCCCCGGCAAGGAAAATCTTCCCGTTGTTGTTCTTCAGACCCATATAGATATGGTTTGTGAGAAGCATCTCGATAAGGCGTTTAATTTTGAAACCGACCCTATTGAAGCGCTGGTAGGAGAGGAGTGGGTTTCGGCCAACGGCACTACCCTTGGAGCCGACGATGGAATTGGCATGGCTGCCCAGCTTGCCATACTTACTGCCAAGGATATTCAGCACGGCCCAATAGAATGTCTCTTTACTGTTGATGAAGAGACTGGCTTAACCGGAGCTTCGCAACTTCAGCCCGGATTTTTTAATGGGAAAATTCTCCTCAACCTCGATTCAGAAGATGAGGGTGAAATATTCATGGGTTGCGCCGGAGGTATAGATACCACTGCTACATTCTCTTATACCAGAGAACAGACCCCATTTGGATCGATTGCCTTTAAAGTTCGGGTTACGGGTTTAACCGGTGGCCATTCTGGCGATGATATCCACAAAGGATATGGCAATGCAATCAAAATTCTAGCCCGGTTTCTCATCCGTGAGTTCAATTTGTTGCGCATGTCCATCGACGAATTTGATGGTGGCAATTTGCGCAACGCCATTCCCCGCGATGCAGTTGCCAAGGTTGTTATTCCAGCCTCGCAGCGCGAGCAGTTTGAGCGGGATTTCGAACAGTTTACTGAACAGGTTAAAGCCGAATTCGAACATACTGAACCCAATCTGGATCTTTACCATACCGCTACCGAGACTCCATACCAGGTTATGAACCAGACCACTGCTTCCGATTTACTGAATTCACTCATGGCCTGTCCTCATGGGGTGCTTGAAATGAGTTCAAGAATGCCCGGCATGGTCGAGACTTCCACCAATCTGGCGGCTGTAAAATTTTTGCCGTTTAACGTGATTGAAATTACCACCAGTCAACGGAGTGAAATTGAAAGTCGCAAACTGATGGCTGCCGATATGGTCGCTTCTACTTTTACCTTGGCTGGCGCTACAGTTACGCATTCTGATGGCTATCCCGGTTGGAAACCCAACCCTGACTCTGCCATACTAAAGGTCGCCGTTGATGCCTATTCAACACTTTTTGGCACCGACCCGATTGTTAGGTCGATTCATGCTGGTTTGGAATGTGGTCTTTTCCTTGAGAAATATCCCGATCTCGATATGGTTTCTATTGGACCAACCATAAAGGGGGCTCACTCTCCGGGAGAGCGTTTGCACATCGAATCGACCCGAAAATTCTGGATTTTTCTGATTTACATACTCGAAAATGTGCGGTAAATAAACTTCACAGCTTTTTTTTAGTCCAATCCGGACAGCGATTCAATATATTCTTTTACACTTTTTAAATTTCATAGTTTATGACCAGTAAGCATAGGGTAGGATTTTTAGGTGCCGGAGGAATTGCTAGGGCACATGTATACGCCCTCGAATCTATGAAATTCTATTACAGCGATGCCGCCAGCATTGAATTGGTTTCAGTAACATCGGCCCGCGAAGAGAGCAGGAGGGATTTTGCCCGGCAATTTGGTTTCGAACGCGCAGAATCCGTTGCAGACTTGGTTGCAGCAGCCGATATCGACACCCTCTTTATCCTTGGACCCAACAATACCCATTTTGAACATTTTTCTTTGGCTATGCAAATGCCCCAGGTTACGTCAGTTTACCTCGAAAAACCAGTTTGCTCCAGCCTAATGGAAGAGGAGGCAATGGCGCGAATGGCATCCGAAAACTCTCGAAATGTTCAGGTAGGTTTTCAGTATCTGCAAACTCCCTCTGTCCGTGAGGCACTTGCCTTCTGGAAATCGGGAAGGTTGGGGAAACTATTGCATTTTGATCTTAAATACTACCACGGCGATTATTTACAAGCTTCATACCGCGATAAGCGCAAGACTCGGCTTACTCCAGCTCCTGATGGGGGTGCTATGGCCGATCTGGGGTCGCATGGACTTAGCCTGCTGACCGCATTTTTTGGTCCGGGGTTGCAGGTAGTTGGAGCAATGCAATCAGGGCATTTTGATGGTGTTCCGGCCGGGTCGGACCTATTCAGTTCAATTGCTTTGTATGACCCGTTTAGCCGTGGTGTAGGCAATATGTCGGCCAGTAGAATCAGTTCTGGATCAGGTGATTTGGTCTATTTTGAATTGTATGGAGAACAAGGAGCATTGCGGTACAGCTCGCAGTCGCCCGATTTCTTTGAATATTTTCTCGAATCGGATGGAATTTGGGTCAAACAACCTGTAGGAAGCAACTACAAGGGTATTTCTTCTTTTCCCTCAGGTCATGTTCCGGCTGGCTGGCTTCGTTCTTTGGTACATGCCCACTATCTGTTTACAGGGGGAAGCGATAGAGCTGCTTTTGTTCCGGATCTGGCACATGGACTTGAAGTACAGCGTCTGGTGCGGGCTACAGCCTCCCATCTCGAAAACTTCAGAAACAATCTATAATTTTATGGAAAAACGTCGAAGCGGAATACTCTTGCACATCACCTCTTTACCGGGCAAGGAGGGGATAGGCACCCTTGGCAGTCAAGCACGCAGCTTTATAGATTTTCTGCACAATACTGGCCAATCGGTTTGGCAAATATTACCGGTTGGTCCGGTAGGTGCAGAAAACTCTCCCTATCTATGCTACTCTGCCTTTGCCGGAAATCCGATGCTGATCGATCTGGAGCTGCTAATGGCCGATGGACTTCTTACCGACAATTGGATGGTGGGCATTCCTAGATTCAATGTTCGTCAGATAGATTTTGCAAAAGTTGAATCATGGAAAATTCCTCTTCTCAGAAAGGCTTTTCATGCTTTTGTTTCCCGTCCGAACCATCTGCAATTGGATTACAATCGGTTTCTCGAAGAACATGGCTGGTGGCTTAACGATTATGCAATGTTTATGGCAGCTAAAAGCCATTTTGGTGGCATTTCTTGGCAGGGATGGCCCGATGATCTAAAATACCGCGAGCCCGAAGGACTGGATAAGTACCGCAATAAACTAAAAACAGAGATCGAATTTATTCAGTTCGTGCAATTTTGTTTCTTTCGGCAGTGGGATCTTTTGAGAAACTACGCTGGGCAAAAGGGAATTCAGATTTTGGGCGACTTGCCACTATATGTGGGTGCCGATAGTGCTGACGTATGGAGCAATACCAAAATCTTTTTGCTCGGCAAAAACCTGCACCCTACCCATGTGGGGGGAGTGCCTCCCGACTATTTCAGTGCTGAAGGTCAATTGTGGGGAAATCCGGTGTTTAATTGGCAGGCCTTGAAGGAAACCGGATACCATTGGTGGATTGCCAGGATGCATTTTAACCTGCGTATGTTTGATCGGGTCAGAATCGATCATTTTCGGGGATTGGAATCGTTTTGGGCAGTTGAAGCTGGCGCATCGAATGCGATGGAGGGCGTTTGGATGAAGGCTGGTGGAAGAGAAATGCTAAAGCTTTTAATGAATCAACTGGGATACCTGCCTCTGGTGGCCGAGGATCTTGGCATCATTACACCAGAAGTCGATCAGTTGCGCAACGAATTCAACCTACCTGGAATGCGAGTCCTTCAATTTGCATTTTCTTCCGATGCAACCAACACCCACCTGCCGCATAACTTCGAAAACAGTACCATTGTTTATACCGGTACCCACGACAACGACACAACCTGGAGTTGGATTCAGTTGCTTTCTCGAAAGGAGAAGGACATTGCTTTGGCGTATCTAAAGCCCTACGACCGAAGACCGGCTTTAGCACTCATTGAAATGGCTTGGGCATCGGCAGCGGTAGAGGCGATTATCCCCTTGCAGGACCTGCTCGAACTTGGGGCTGAGGCAAGAATGAACATTCCTGGATTTGCCCGGGGCAATTGGGGCTGGCGTATGCGTTGGACACAAATCAGAGGCCGCCATCTTAAATTTCTAAAGGAGCTTACTGCGCGCTACAACCGCCTGAGAACCTAACAGCATCGCAGTACTGCCTGCATAAACAGGTCGGGTTGCTCGGCATGGAGCCAGTGTCCGGCATTAGGGATATCCACAATTTGAGCATCTGGATAGATTCTTTTGATGAGCTCCAGATCGCTCTCCTGAATGTAGTTCGATGCAAGACCGCGTATAAATCTTACCGGGTAGGTGGTTATGGGCAATCTGTCTTCGAAAAGTTTGTAATCACCCCCGCCCACAATCTCTTCCAGGTTGTCGTATAAAGCTCCGAGGTTGAGTTTCCATCGGAGCGGTTTTCCTGCTTTGTCGACGATTAGATTTTTCATCAAGAATTGTCGAATTCGGGCATTGTCAATTTTTAGCGACAAATTTTCTTCAACCTGCTGGCGGCTGTCAACATAGTCGAAATTGATCTCCAACATCGCCGTCAGAATGTTGCGATGCAGTGGATACTGGCTCTCTTCCCCATGTGTGAGGTAGTTTTTAGGTGCAATATCCACCACCATAAGGTTGGTCACCCGCTCGGGAAAATCGGCAGCAAAGGCCATTGCAACTTTTCCTCCCATGCTATGGCCCAGCAAAGCAGCCGTCTCTATGTGATGGGTGTCGAAGAATTGAACCAGATCTGCTTTCATGGCGGCAAAAGTGTGGTCGTCGTGGTGGGGCGACTGGCCATGGTTGCGCAGGTCGACGCTAAATACAGTATATCTTTCGGAAAGTTTTTTTGCTATTGCAAACCAATTATCCGATGCTCCATAAAGACCGTGAAGGATTATAAGAGGGGTCCCAATGCCCTCTTTTCTAAAAAAAAGCTGCATAGTTATCGGAGACAATCGAGGTATTTACGAATGGTGTTTTCTAAACCGAAATACAAGGCATCGGCAATAAGCGCATGACCGATGGAAACTTCCTGAATAAAGGGAATGGCAGCGACCAAGAATCCAAGGTTTTCAAGATTGAGGTCGTGCCCGGCATTGATTCCCAATCCTGCACCTTTGGCGACTTCCGCTGCAGTAATAAACGGAGCCACCGCTTTGTCTCGGTTCTGCGAAAATTGGTGGGCATAGGGTTCTGTATAGAGCTCTATGCGATCGGTTCCAGTAAGAACAGCGCCCTCAACAGCTTGTTTATCAGGGTCTACAAACAAGGATGTTCTGATTCCGTTTTCTTTCAAACGGGCGATGACATCGGTAAGGAAATCCCTGTTGGAAAGAGTATCCCAGCCATGATCGCTGGTTAGCTGACCCGGTTTGTCGGGTACGAGGGTTACCTGATCGGCTTTTATTGAAATGACAAGTTCGAGGAATTCCTCTGTAGGATACCCCTCAATGTTGAATTCAGTGGTTATTAAAGGCTTAATGGCCCAAACGTCGTTGCGGGTAATGTGTCGTTCATCGGGTCGCGGATGTACGGTAATTCCCTGAGCACCAAATTTCTGACACGCAACTGCAGCGCCGGCTACATCGGGGATGGTTCCCCCCCGTGCATTGCGCAGTGTTGCGATTTTGTTTATATTTACACTCAATCTTGTCATGATCATCTAAATGGTGGCGCAAGTTACTATTTATTGAAGGTTAATTTCAAATTTATATCCCGAAACTTTTGTTAGCAAGTCAGCTTATAATTGAACAGCTTCCGGTTGTAAAGCCTTCCGACACTGGTCAGACGGCCTTAAGCTGGATGGAGCTTTTTAAGGTATCTCACCTTCCGGTGGTTACAGATCGCGAGTATCTGGGTCTAATTTCGGATCGGCTAATTTACGATCTTAACATTGCTGCTGATACGGTCGAAAAACACCTAATGGCCCTACATTCGCCGCATATTGGAGCCAATCAGCACATTTTTGAGGCAGCTGCGGTGCTGTTTAACCTGAATCTTACCGTATTACCCGTTTTGGATGAGCAGGAGGCTTATTTGGGATCAATTTCGGCAACCGGTATCTCAAAAACTTTTGCCAAGTTGCTGTCGCTGCATGAGCCTGGTGGAATTATCATTCTTCAGGTACCCGAAAACAGCTACTCTCTGCAGCAAATTTCCCAGATTGTAGAATCGAACGACGCGCGTGTTTTAAGCATGTTTGTTTCAAAACCAACCGATTCGCGGGTATTGCATATAACATTAAAATTGCAGCGGGTTGATTTAGGTACAGTTATCGCGACCTTTGAGCGTTACAACTATCAGATTGCTGCAGTGTTCACCGACGACTCCATGCTCCATGATTTGTATGAAGACCGCCTGGACCAATTCCTTAAGTACCTTAATATGTAAATTGGCAGAATGAAAATTGCTGTTTTTGGAACTACTGTCGGCTCCGAGTTTATTCCAGTTCTGAAGAGATTCTTTGGATTTTATGCCCGCCATGGTATTGATGTGCATATTTTTCGCTCTTTTTATGAACATCTGAATACCGACTTTGGATACCGCCCAGATGTGAGTGATTTTTTTACAGGCTATGGCGATTTTGATGGTTCTGTTAACCTGATTTTTAGTATTGGGGGCGATGGTACATTTCTTCAGTCGTTCAATAATACCCGTAATTTTCACATACCACTTGTTGGTCTCAACAGCGGGCGGTTGGGATTTCTTGCCGACATTTCGCAGGAATCAGATCATCGAGCACTGACCAGTATCCTTGAAGGGCGTTACACTACGCTGGAGAGAACGCTGCTAGAGGTTGAGCTCATCGGCTCCGATAACTTCGAGTTTAATTATGCGCTTAACGAGGCCACGGTTCTTAAAACCGACAGCTCATCCATGATTCATATTCACAGTCAAATTGGGGGTGAATTTTTAAATGCAGTTTGGGCCGACGGTCTTATTGTCGCTACCCCAACCGGTTCAACAGCTTACTCACTTAGTGTAGGCGGTCCGATTGTTTCGCCCGATTCACGAAATTTTGTAATCAATCCCATCGCACCCCACAACCTTACCGTACGGCCAATTATTGTTCCAGATACCAGTGTGCTTGAACTTTCGATCGATGGTCGTGGAACCCATTATCTCGCCTCAGTCGACTCCCGCTCCATGAGTGTGGAGATCGATACCCGCTTAATTATTCGAAAAGCGCCTTTCACTTTGAAAACACTCCAGCTTCCAGATCAAAGCTTTTATCAGACCCTTCGAAACAAGCTGTTGTGGAGTCTTGATAAGCGCAATTAATATTTTTTTTGGGCTTAACAATTTTTAACCGCAGTTTTGGTTTTATAATGGCGTGCAGGCGCTGATTTTTTTAAATTATATTACTTTTGTACCACTTCTGAACGGCTTAGTTCAGAAATTTTTTTTAAGTAGTTCATTGAATTAGTGTAAGTTAAAAAATGACCAGATCCTTTGGGCTGGTTATTGTGTTGCATGGCTGTCTGCTGATGGGTTGTCGGCCGGTGTTCACCTTACCTATTTTTACGGACCTGAGTTTATTAAGTGCCTGCACCAGTGAATAAAATCTTTTGAATACCCGATGAGGCGAATACTATTTTTTGCGCTGGGATTGTTGCTGGTTGTGCGCGCTGCTGCTCAAAAAAGCGAAGAGCTCGGATTCTTTATAGGAGGTGTAAACTACATTGGTGATATTAAGGATATTCGTTTTACCGATTTTTCAGCACCGGCGATGGGCGCTTTTTACCGATTGAATTTCAATCCACGGTTAAGCGGGAGGGTTACATTCTCGACTGGCAAACCAATGGAGAGTTATCTGCCTACCCGAATTATGGATTTGGCAGGACAGGCGGAAGTAACTTTTTATCGGTTCGATCTGGGCAATCCCAATACCTGGATTACCCCCTATATGTCAGGTGGAGCTGGTGTTTCTTACTTTGGAGAGCCGCTCATTAGCGTAGGTTTCATATCGGCTGCAGGTTTGAGGGAAAAACTCAGCTATGCACCTTCATCGTCTCCCACCTATTCCCCATTTGCACTTAATCTGGCAGTTGGGGCAGGCGTTAAACTGGCTGTAAACCGTCATCTTGGAATCGGTATCGATTATCAGTTGAGAAAACTCTTTTCAGACGATCTCGATTTGTTAAATTTGTCGAGTTCAATTGCTGGTTCTGCCGTTTCGCCAACACAGGTTTTCAGCAATGCTTTACACAATACCGATTGGGTCGGATTTTTGGGCGTACATGTTTTTGTAAGGGCCAGTATGTTTATAAAAGAGGTACCTTGCCCCACCTTTAGATAGTAAGTTAATGGAAGCGTCTTTTAGAGACCACATAAATATAGATAAATTGCCCCGGCATATTGCCATAATAATGGATGGTAACGGACGCTGGGCTTCCAATCACGGAAGCGATAGGTTGTATGGCCATGAACATGGTGTTGAGGCCGTGCGTTCGGTAGTTGAAGGAGCTGGCGAAATTGGGATTGAATATCTCACTTTGTATGCTTTTTCCACTGAAAACTGGTCGAGGCCAAAGCACGAAGTTGACGGCCTGATGGGTCTATTGGTGCATGCCATTGATTCAGAAACAGTTAATTTAATGAAAAACAATGTCAGATTGTCTGTCATTGGCGATCAGAGCATGTTGCCCGACCGTGTTGTCTCCAAGCTCGACAGTTGCGTCGAGAAACTCGGTACCAACACCGGACTTAATGTTGTGTTGGCAATCAGTTACAGTTCGAAGTGGGAAATAACCAGAGCAGCCCGCATGCTGGCTGCCGATGTATTGGAGAAAAAAATAAAAGCCTCAGACGTAACCAGTGAAATGTTTGAAGGCTATCTTGCCACTGCAAATATACCCGATCCGGAGTTGCTTATTCGGACCAGCGGGGAGTATAGAATAAGCAATTTTTTACTCTGGCAAATTGCCTATGCCGAGTTGTATTTTCCTGAAAAGTTATGGCCTGATTTCAGGAAGGAGGATTTGTTTGAGGCGATTGTTGAATTTCAGCGACGTGAACGGAGATTCGGCATGACCAGTGAACAAATTGCTGGCTATTAAACCAATGATTGGAATGTATAAAAAAATAACGGTTTTCTTGTTTTTGATTCTGGCGGGGTGGGTAAATGTTTACGGACAGCAGCCCGATCCGACCAATTTTTCCATTTACTACTCCAGTCCTCAGAAGTACACCATCGCAGGTGTTGAGGTTACGGGGATCCGTTACCTCGACCACGATGTATTGATCCAATTAAGTGGTTTAACGGTTGGTAAGGAGGTTGATATTCCAGGCGAAGATATTACCACAGCTATTCGGAAATTGTGGGAGCAAGGACTATTTTCTGATGTTCGTATAACTGCTTCCCAAATTGTTGGTCCGCAGGTATGGCTTGATATTTATCTGCAGGAACGACCGCGGCTTTCGGATGTTAATTATTATGGGGTTACCAAATCGGAACGCGATGATATTACCGGTAAGGTGTTGCTGTTAAAAGGGAGTCAGGTAACCGACAATCAGATCAACAATGCGCAGCGGCTTATTCGCAACATCTTTCTGGAGAAGGGGTTTCTGAATACCGAAGTCAACATTGTTCAACGCGACGATACTGCTCAGGTAAATAGCCTGATCCTTGATATAACGGTTGATAAGAAGGAGAAGGTCAGAATACAAAACGTTATTATCAATGGCAACTTAGAGGTAAAGGCTTCTGTTTTAGAACGGGCCATGAAGAAGACCAACTCCAAGAAGTTGACCAACTTTTTCAAAACAAAGAAGTTTTTGGATGAAAAATTTCAGGAGGATAAAGTAAACCTCGTTAAGAAATACAACGAAAAGGGGTATCGTGATGCTGTGATTATGCGCGATTCGGTGTATGCTGCCGAAGAGTCAAATCGGGTAAACGTCGAAATTTGGTTGGAAGAGGGGAACAAATATTATTTCCGCGACATCAAATGGGTGGGCAATACAGTCTACCCACAGGAATACTTGGATGCTGTTTTGGGGATTAAAAAGGGTGATATCTTCGACCAAAAATTGCTGGATAAACGACTCTCCGTCGATGATGATGCAGTTTCGAATGTCTACCTCGACAATGGTTATCTTTTCTTTAATGTGGACCCCGTTGAGATCAACATTTTACAGGATTCTATTGACCTTGAGATGCGTATTTACGAAGGGAAACAGGCAACGATCCGAAACATTGGCATCACCGGGAACACAAAAACCCACGAACATGTGGCCAGACGTGCTATCAGAACATACCCTGGCGACCTATTTGCGAAAACAGCCATTATAAGGTCAATCCGAGAGTTATCGCAGCTCGGACATTTCGACCCCGAGGCAATTGTTCCCGATGTGAATCCTCAACCTGAAGATGGAACGGTTGACATTAATTACCAGCTGCAAGAGAAAGCAAACGATCAGATTGAGCTTTCGGGTGGTTGGGGAGCCGGAATGTTCGTGGGATCGGTCGGACTCAAATTCGCCAATTTTTCGGCTCGCAATCTATTTAACAAGGAGGCTTGGCGCCCACTTCCTACTGG
>CAYGIQ010000015.1:28108-29138 GCA_964349885.1 uncultured Prolixibacteraceae bacterium
CCTACTGGTGACGGACAGACCCTAAGTTTGCGATATCAAACCAGCGGACAATACTATAAAACAGTAAGCCTTTCCTTTGTGGAACCATGGCTTGGAGGCAAAAAACCTAACTCTTTCTCTAGTTCCCTCAGCTTTTCGCGCACCAACTACAGCGCAAATAAGTATATGCAAAATTACTATGGCAGTGGATACGGTGGCTATAGCCCTTACGGATCTAGCGGAGGTTACAGCCCTTACGGATATGGCGGAGGTTACAGCCCTTATGGATATGGCGGTGGAGGATATGGTGGATATGGAGGTAATTACCAATACGGTGGTTATGGCTATCCGACCTACAGTTACAATTACGATGCTGAAAACCGCGACTCGAGCGACGATCAGATTTGGGAAACCATGGCCATTGCAATGGGTTATGGATACAGATTGAAATGGCCCGACGATTATTTCACGGTTTACCATGAGCTTTCGTTCGAACATTACCGTCTGCAGAACATGGGAAGCTATTTTTATTTCCTTGCCGATGAAGATGGTCAGGTAAACGGAACTTTCCGTAATACCAGTTTTAAAACTGTTTTTGGACGAAATTCAGTCGATAATCCACTCTATTCAAGGTCGGGTTCCCAGTTCAGTCTATCCCTCAAAGCCACCCCGCCATTCTCTTTGTTGTCGAACAAGGATTTCAATGATCCGAAAATGCCCAATTCCGAAAAGTTCAACTGGATTGAATACCACAAATGGAATTTCAAAGGTCAAGTTTTCAATAGCTTGTCCCGAAACAGGAATTTGGTATTGCGCTCTGCTGTAGAGTTTGGCTTTTTAGGGTATTACAACAAAAATCTTCTTTCGCCTTTTGAGGGGTTCATCGTTGGGGGATCGGGTATGTCGGGGTACAACATTTATGGCACCGAATATGTCGCACTTCGAGGTTATAAGGATTTTAGTCTGAGCCGTGACCGAAACGGTTCTAAAATGTATTCCAAATTTACCTTTGAGATGCGCTATCCTGTAACGTTAAAACCCAGTGCGACGA
>CAYGIQ010000016.1:0-28822 GCA_964349885.1 uncultured Prolixibacteraceae bacterium
GATGTCGAAATCAACGACGGACATCCAACCTTCAAAAAAGATTGGACCGAGCCAGTCTCTGCACGCGATTTTGCCGCCGAGCTCATCAAACATAACTATCGTAAACCCTGGTCACTTCCCGATATGCCGGCATAATGCCGACCGGGTAGAACCATAAAAAGGATTCAACCATGTTAAAAAATCAATTGAGAAATATCGTAGCACTCACTTTGCTGATGGCAGGAATGGTATTGCTCGTAGGAGAAACCACTGCTGCTGCTAAAAAGTCGGGCAACAAACTCTCGGCTGCTGAAAAACGGCAGGGATGGCAACTAATGTTCGATGGAAAAAGTTTCACCAACTGGCGTGGCTACAACCGCCAAGACATTCCCCCAGTTTGGATTATCGACAATGGCACAATTAAAGTTGATGCCGCAAGTCGTATAGAAGGCGACCGCGCCAGTACCGGTGATATCATTTTCGATAAGCAATTCAAAAATTTTGAATTTGCATTCGAATGGATGATCTCTGAACGTGGCAACAGCGGTATCTTTTTTTATGGGCAGGAAATAGAGGGCCGTCCAATTTACCGATCGGCTCCTGAGTACCAGCTGCTCGATAACGCAAACCATCCCGATGCCAAACAAGGCAAGGACAACAACCGAATGGCTGCTTCGCTCTACGATATGATTCCTGCCATACCGCAAAATGCCAAACCATTTATGCAATGGAATTCTGGTAAAATTGTGGTAAACAATGGCAAAGTAGAGCACCATCAGAATGGAGTGAAAGTGGTAGAATATACCCTTTGGACACCTGAGTGGCACAACCTAATTGAAAATTCCAAATTTAAAGGATGGGCAGAGATGATCGACGTTGGAGGCGAGAAGCGACAGGGCTATATCGGCCTGCAGTACCACGGCGACGATATATGGTTCAGAAATCTGAAAATCAGAGAACTCTAACCCACATTAAGCCCGGCGAACCTGTTTATACCCGGGTTTTTTAGTTTTCATAAAGACCAACTCCTGCCCCGACGGCGGGAGTTGTTTTTTTTTACAATCAACGTTTAAAGTAAAATACGGAATTGAACTGTCTTACTAAATTGTATACACAACTCCCCATTAAAAACCATTTCCTTTTAGGAAATTTGTGAGTCAAATCTATATTACACTGACCATTATATAGTTATGGATTTTTTAATAAAGTTATCACACCTATTTAAATAATTTTCAATAGTCGGTATAACCGATTCATGGTTTACTCATTTTCATTACATTAGTGCGCCTAAACCTATGCAATTGATCATTTACCGAAACCAATAATTTCAAGAACCCAATGGACAGACGAAAATTCATTAGAGGAGGTCTGGCTTCAATGGCCGCTTTCTCAATCGTGCCAGCCCATGTTATGGGAGGTCGGAGCCACCTAGCTCCATCCGACAAGCTTACCAAAGCCATCATAGGCGTTGGGGGTATGGGCCGCGGACATATTCCATACGAGAATACACCTGTGGTCGCCATTTGCGATGTCGATACCCGTCACATCGAACTCGCGAAAGGAGTCCTAAACCAACCGGTGAAGGTATACCACGATTACCGGGAACTGCTTCTCAATCCGGAGATCGACATAGTACATATAGCTACCCCACCGCACTGGCATGGGATAATGAGCGTTGATGCTGCCAAAGCCGGCAAAGACGTATGGTGCGAGAAACCGATGACCCGCACCATAGGTGAAGGGATTAGGGTAAAGGAGGCCATGGCGCAGTATGGGCGGATGTTTCGCCTGAATACTTGGTTTAGGTTCCAATCGAATTTTTACGGTATGGGGACAACGGTTGAACCGATTAAAAAGTTGGTCGACAGCGGCATGTTGGGTTGGCCTCTGAAAGTTACTGTGAGTGCCACCACCGGTTTCGACTGGAAATTTTACTGGATAGGCCGCACGCAACTCGATGTGCAACCGGTACCTCCAGAACTCGACTACGAAAGATGGCTCGGGCCGGCACCCTTCAAGCCCTATCACCCGCACAGGGTGCATGGTACGTTCAGGGGTTACTGGGATTACGACGGTGGTGGCCTTGGAGATATGGGGCAACACTACCTCGATCCGGTACAATATTTTCTAGGGAAAGACGATACCAGTCCGGTGTCGGTGTTTGTCGACAGTGAGCAGCAGCACCCAGACGCCGCAGGCACCTGGAAACGGGTTGAACTCACCTATGCCGATGGATGCAAAATTGTACTCGATGGCGAAAACCGCGATAAAGATGCAGCCTACATCGAAGGTCCAAAAGGCAAACTATACCGCGGTTTCAGATCCGACATTCCAGATCTCCAAAGAAAACTTGCAGCCCTGCCCAATCCACTCCGCCAGATTGGCACTTTTTCTGAATCGGTAAAAACCCGACAGAAATTTGCGTTAAACGAGGAGAATGGATTCCGCTCAGGCACCTTGGTTAATATGGCCATTATTGCATTGCGGCTGGGGAGATCCTTGCAATTCGATCCAGTAAAGTGCGAATTCATAGGAGATCATGCAGCCAACCTGCTCGTACATCAACCCATGCGCGCACCCTGGAATCTTTAATCAACTATCCTGACCCAGATATCAAACTTGAGTTATGAGAAAATATTGGATACTCTTCGTACTGCTCGGCGCCATCGCATTTTCAGTGCAGGCCCAACAAGGCCAGACCGATCGGCGCACCCTCGAAACCCGTATCGCCGACATACTGATGCAACTGCCGGCCAACGATACCCCATCGCTGAACAAGGCCATCGGTGAATTGGCCCAACTGGGTGAACCCGCCGTGGTGAACCTCGCTGCCCGGCTTAACGCACCGGGTGATGGAAACGATACTCCTTTCAGATTTGCTCTCAGCGGCATGGTGAAATATGCAGGTCAAAACAAAGGCACTCCCCTCATGCAGTCCCTGTCGGCCGGTTTGGCTAGGGCCATTCAACAAGCCAACAACGACGAGGTAAAGGACTTTCTTTTGCAAGAACTGCAATATGTAGCCTGCGAGAATGCCCTTGCTTCTATTGTTCCGTTGTTGACTTCACCCCGGCTTGCCGATCCAGCTGTAAGGGTAGCAATGCGTCTCGACAGTGAAGCCGCCAGAACCGCCATTGCACAGTCGCTGCAGCAAAAAAACGAAGTCGTTTTGTATGCACTCGTGCAGGCCCTTGGCGATCAGCGCTATGATAAGGTAGGAAAGCAGCTGACCTCGATTGCCAAATCCAAAAACCCCGAATTGCAGAGGGTTGCCTTTCATGCTTTGGCAGAAACAGCCTACCAACCGGCCGAAAAAATACTGGCCAGTGCGGCCAAAAAAGCCAGTTACAAATATGAACCGGTCGATGCAACCTCGGCCTACTTGCGCTTCCTCGACCGTAAAGCAGAAAAAGGCTCACCTGCGCATCAATCAATGGCTGCACTTACCGGAAACGGTCGGATACCCGCTGCCACAAGAGCTGCTGCGCTTAACCTTCTGTTTGTCCACAATCCTCAGCAAGGCATCGCCCAAGCATATAGCCTGCTGGAGAGCGGAGATGTGTCACTTCGCAATGCTGCACTCTTCCATTTGGGCAATCAATACAACGAAATCATTGCAGGTACGCTGCGGAATTTATATTACGCTACCAACAATTCGGGTCTACAATCCGACCTGATTAACCTTCTGGTGCGTAAAAAAGATGCTCAGGCTTCCGGTTTGGTAACCCATGCCCTGCAATCGTCCCACGAAGAGGTTTCGATTACTGCCATTTATGCAGTTTCTGAATTGCGACTGGTATCTACCATTCCCGACATCATTAAGGCACTGCAGAGCGGCAGTGATGCTATTGTTGGGGCAGCCAAGGAAGCACTTCTGATATTAGAAGGTGAATCCATCGCCGATGCTGCTGCCCTTGCCCTACCGGCAACTAAAGGTGCAGCCAGAGCAGCTCTGATCGATATCATCGGACTAAAAATGGCTGGCCGCCATACCGGACTCCTGCTTCAGGAGATTGAATCGGGAGAAGCTGCAGTATCTGCAGCGACAGCACTGGCCATGGTTGCAGGGCCAAATGACAGCGAAAGGATAGCTGCTATGTTGCTTAAGAAAGCGGGCACTCCTCTTGTTTCTCCTCTGCAAAGCGCACTCTCGGCATCCATGGCACAGAAACAAACAGAGCTGCGGGTTAAGGAGCTTTCGGGCCTTATGAAGTCAGCTGGGACCTTAGACACACTCTACTATCCGATTCTCGCCAGATCAGGAGGAAATGAAGCGCTTTTGCTGATTTCGAACCTACTGGAAAATGGAAGCACCGCACAGCGTAAGGCAGCCACCAGTGCCCTCTGGGTTTGGAGCGATGCAAGCGTTATGCCCCTGCTTCTTCAACTTACCCGCAAGAGCAGCGATCCTGCTACCGCAAGCCGAGCATTGAACAGTTTCGTGAGCAATATCAACCGCTCAGATCTCCCTACCGACCAAAAAGTACTTATGCTGCGCAACGCAATGGACCTGGCCACACAGCCACAGCAAAAGCGAAATATTATCAACCAGACAGCCCAACATGCGACAATCCCGGCACTTGCCTTTGCAGGCCGGTATATGGATGATCCAGATACCGAGCAGGCAGCGGTGCAGGCAGTAATGAATATGGTAATGGCCAACAATGAATTGTATGGTCCATCGGTTCTTAATTTGGTTGAAAAGGCACTTGCCATAAACCGGAATGGCGAAGCCGATTATCAGAAGGAAGCCATGGCCCGCCATCTTTCAGCACTGCCATCCGAAGGGGGATTTGTGTCCATGTTCAATGGCTCCGACCTCTCCGGATGGAAGGGACTTGTGGAAAACCCCATAAAAAGAGCCCAAATGAGCAGCGAGGCGCTGGCTGCGGCCCAGCAAGTTGCCAATGAAAGGATGAACCGCGACTGGAGGGTAGAAGATGGCATACTGATCTTCGAAGGAGAGGGATACGACAACCTTTGTTCGGAAAAAATGTATGCCGACTTCGAGCTTTATCTCGACTGGAAAATGGAACCCAAAGGCGACGGAGGGGTTTACCTTCGTGGCTCACCTCAGGTACAAACTTGGGATACATCTCGGGTGCAGGTTGGTGCTCAGGTAGGCTCAGGTGGACTCTACAACAACCGCACACACCGCAGTACCCCATTGGTGGTAGCCGACAACCCCATCAATGAATGGAACACCTTCAGAATTGTAATGATTGGAGATAAGGTTACCGTTTACCTCAACGGACTGCTGGTAACCGACAATGTAATTCTCGAAAACTTTTGGGACCGCAACATACCCATCTTCGACAAGGAGGCGATTGAACTTCAGGCACATGGAACCAAGCTCGAATTCAGGGATGTCTATGTACGCGAAATTCCCCGGCCCGAACCCTACAGGGTGTCGGATGAAGAGGCACGTGAAGGTTTTGCACCTCTGTTCAATGGGCTTGACCTTACCGGTTGGACAGGCAATAAAGTCGACTACTTTGCCCAATCGGGAATGCTGGTTTGCCAGCCCTCCGGCAGAGGCCATGGCAACCTGTTCACCGAAAAAGAATACGGCGATTTCATTATGCGCTTTGAGTTCCAACTAACTCCGGGTGCCAACAACGGACTTGGCATCAGATCCCCACTTCAGGGAGATGCAGCCTATGCAGGCATGGAGCTGCAGATCCTCGACAATGAAGCCGACATCTACCGCGATTTGGCCGATTACCAGTACCATGGTTCTGTGTATGGAGTTATAGCAGCCAAAAGGGGATTTCTCAAACCGGTGGGAGAATGGAACTACCAAGAGGTAAGAGCCTCAGGCAGCAGGTTAACCATTGTTCTCAACGGAGAAGTTATACTAGATGGTGATCTGGTAGAAGCAAGCCGCAACGGAACCCTCGACAACCGGCCACACCCCGGACTGCTCAACCCATCGGGCCACATTGGATTTTTGGGCCATGGTTCTCCATTGAAATTCAAAAATCTACGCATTAAAACGTTATAAACTTTCTATAGCATCAGGCCGAAGCAACAGGATCGGAAACGTTCCGATTGCTCCGGCCTAACTGTTAATCTTCGGTAAACAGTGGTGAACAAAGGGGATTCAGAGTCCTTTCTTTGGGTTTTTACCTTAATTCGAGATTTGATGTTCTTAAACTGTCTGAAAATGATCCGACCACAGATGCAATATCTTCTCGTTTGCCTGCTGCTTTTAACCTCCCTATCCAGTAGGGCACAGGAAACGGCTTACTCAGGAAATCCTCTATTCGAGGGGTGGTATGCCGACCCGGAAGTTATCATCTATAATGATCTCTATTGGATCTTCCCAACCTATTCGGCACCCTACGAAGAACAGGTTAAGTTCGATTGCTTTTCGTCGCCCGACCTCGTTAACTGGACCCAACACGAAAATATTCTTGATACAGCGAGGGTAAAGTGGGCAAAGAAAGCAATGTGGGCTCCCGGTGTAATTGAAAAAGGCGGTAAATATTATCTCTTTTTTGCGGCCAACGACGTACATCCTGGTCAGGTGGGTGGAATTGGGGTAGCCGTTGCCGATGCTCCGCAGGGACCCTATTATGACCTCATCGGCAAGCCACTCATCAGTGAAAACGTAAACGGTGCCCAGCCCATCGACCAATTTGTGTTTGCCGATCCGGATGGCAGTTATTATATGTACTATGGAGGATGGCGGCATTGCAATGTTGTGAAACTCAACGACGACTTTACTGGACTGATTCCTTTTCCCGACGGAAGCATGTTCAAAGAAGTTACCCCAACCGGCTATGTAGAGGGACCCGTTATGTTTCTTTATTATGGCCGCTACTATTTTATGTGGTCGGAAGGTGGATGGACTGGACCAGACTACCGCGTAGCCTACGCCATCGCGGAAAGTCCCTTCGGGCCGTTCGAAAGAATAGGAACGGTGCTGCAGCAAGATCCTGAAATTGCCACCGGCGCCGGACATCATTCGGTATTGATTATTCCCGGAAGCGATGAATTCTATGCAGTTTACCACCGCAGACCCCTCTCAGAAACATCAGCCCATAACCGGGTTGTATGCATCGACCTTATGCACATCGACGAAAACGGCAAAATTGTACCCATAAAAATTACCCATGAAGGCGTTGCTGCAAGGCCACTCGACAAAAGGTTAAAATAAGTTAGGGAATGCGCCAATTATTCTCAATCAACTGAGAACAAAACTCCTATATTTGGTAAGCTTTCAAAATATGTAAAGGCATTTGCCCTAAATGACTTGCAGCGTATAAACTGAACTCTACTTGGCATGATGCAAAAACATTTTTCTCTCATTCTTTTCGGCCTCCTGATGATGGCTGGCTGCAACACCTCGCCCGAAACAACACCAATTGACAGCGGTCCGGTGCTAAAGTTCTCATCCGATGGCACTTTTAAAATTGCGCAGTTTACTGATATACACTGGAACCCAGCGTCGGAAAACAACCACAAGACACTCGAAAACATTCGCCACATAATTGAGACCGAAAAACCCGATCTCATCGTTTATACCGGAGATATTGTAACGAGCGGACCATCGCTCAACGCCTGGCTGGAGGTAACTGCTCCTCCGCGGGAAGCCGGAATCCCCTGGGCCGTGACCCTTGGAAACCACGACGACGAGCATGAGGTTACCCGCGACGAGATATTCGACCTGCTCATAACTTTGCCCGGATTTGCTGGAGAAAAAGGACCCGATATTTCGGGTGTCGGCAACTATCTGCTCGAAATTGCAGGAGCAAATGATTCGCACACCGCTGCGTTGATTTGGTGCATCGACAGTAACGGTTATCCCGACGACCGCGAACTTCTGGGTACCTACGACTGGATAAAATTCGACCAAATTGAGTGGTATCGTAAGGAGAGCACCCAAAAAATAGCCAATGCAAACGGTCAGATACTGCCGGCACTAGCCTATTTTCACATTCCACTGCCGGAATACCATCTGATCGCTGAAGCCGAAGAGACCCTTGGACTATTTGAGGAGAAAGTATGTTCGCCGGATGTCAACTCGGGGCTTTTCAATGCATTCCTCGAAACTGGTGATGTTATGGGCATATTTGTCGGACACGACCATGTAAACAACTACATTGGCAAACATATGGGCATTGCCCTCGGATATGGCCAGGTGTCGGGTGCCGATGCCTATGGACGGTTTCCGCGTGGTTCACGAATTGTAGTTCTAACCGAAGGCGAGAGAAATTTTGACACTTGGATTCGGACAGCGGAAGGAACCATGCTGCACTTCAATTTTTTAAATGGCATTTCTAAACAACCTTAGTTTATTTTAAAACATCATTAGATTCAACCCATTAAAATACATCGCATGGAACCCACCGTAAGCCAGCTGGCCAAAATGATCGATCATTCGGTACTCCACCCCACCCTTACAGCAAGGGATCTGGAACGGGAATGTGCAGTAGCAAAGACCTATGATGTAGCTTCGGTGTGTGTTAAACCCTGGATGGTTCAGCAGGCAGCTTCGCTCCTGATGGGAAGCAGGGTGGCCATCGGTACAGTAATTGGGTTCCCCTCCGGAAATTCCACCATCGCTACCAAGCAGTTCGAAGCCGCAACTGCCTGTCGCGACGGGGCGGTGGAAATAGATATGGTCATCAACATAGGCAAAGCACTCGCAGGCGATTGGGACTTTATCCTTCAGGAAATGAAGCTGGTAACCAAAACCTGTCATGACAATGGGGCCCTTGTTAAGGTTATCTTCGAAACCGACTATATAACCCAACGTGATGATATTATCAGGTTGTGTGAAATTGCCACAGCAGTAGAGGCCGACTACGTAAAAACATCAACAGGATTTGGATTTGTAAAAGACGATAACGGATTTTACAGTTACCAGGGAGCAACCATTCCCATATTAAAGCTGATGCGTAAGCACTCCGGCCCCAACGTGAAGGTGAAAGCAGCAGGTGGTGTACGAACACTCGATCAGCTTCTTGCAGTTCGTGAGGCAGGTTGCGACCGATGCGGTGCCACAGCCACCCAAACCATGCTGGAAGAGGCAATGAAACGTTTTATCTGAAATAGAGTGACAACCAACCTAACCTAACCAATGAACAACCGAAGAGCATTTATCAAAACCTCCGCCACCGCCGGCATGGGCGTTGGCATTTTGGGTGCAGCACTGGCCAGTGAAAGTGCTACCAATAGGGAAAAACGCATAGGCATTATCGGGCTCGACACCTCCCACAGTGTGGCGTTTACCCGGGAATTCAATGCGCCGAATCCCGACCCTGCCCTTCGAGGCTATAGGGTAGTTGCGGCATACCCTTATGGAAGCCGCACTATTGAATCGAGCTTTAGTAGAATTGATGGCTACACAGAGGAGATCAAAAAATGGGGTGTTGCCATTGTAGGGTCGATATCGGCGCTTCTCGATATGGTGGATGTAGTGCTGCTTGAGACCAACGACGGCAGACTTCACCTTGAGCAGGCGCTGCCGGTAATTGCTGCACAAAAACCGCTGTTTATCGATAAGCCCATGGCCGCCTCACTGCACGATGCGATAGCCATTTTCGAAGAAGCCGACAAAAAAGGGGTGCCTGTTTTCAGCTGTTCCTCGCTCCGATATATGGAGCCTCTGCAGGCAGTTGCGCGAGGCGATCACGGCGAGGTTTTTGGGGCAACTGCATGGAGTCCAGCCATCATCGAACCAACCCACCCCGACCTCTTTTGGTATGGCATTCACGGAGTTGAAATCCTCTTTACCGCAATGGGAAGGGGCTGTAAGACTGTGACCAGGTTCCACACCCCAGGCACCGAGGTGGTAGTTGGTACTTGGCACGACAACAAGGTAGGAACCTTCAGGGGTATACGGGATGGTAGGCGCGAATATGGAGGGGTAGCTTTCACCGGGCAAGGCCATGTTAATCTAGGACCCTACAGTGGCTATAAGCCGCAATTGCTGGATATAGCACGTTTCTTCGATACCGGTATTTCAGGGGTCGACCCATTGGAAACCCTCGAGATACTTGCCTTTATGGAGGCAGCCGATAAAAGCAAAGCTGCCGGAGGAGCCCCAATTAAAATGCCCATAGTATAAACCACAACGATCTTGCCGCTCTTTCAAGGTAAAGAAACCTTGTCGGACCCAGTATTGTAACCAATTATTTTTAATTTTAGCCATCTAACAACTAAACCATGACCCATAGAAGAACCTTTATCCGCAACGCAGCTTTGGGAACCGCTGCCATTTCACTGGGGGGTGTTTGGCCCGGGGTGAGCGCCAAAAGCTATTCTCGCATTGCAGGTGCCAACGAACGCATTGGCGTTTCAGTAGCAGGAGTTAACAGCCGTGGAGCGGCCCTTGCGGCCAATTTTGCGCGGCAAGCAGATTGCGACGTTCGCCAATTGGTAGATGTCGACTCACGGGCCTTTGCCAAGGCAATGCCGGGGGTAATGGAGCGGCAGGAAATAACACCTGAGATGGTTTCAGACTACAGAAAATCGCTCGAGAGCAAAGATGTCGATGCGGTGGTCATTGCCATGCCCGACCATTGGCATGCGCCGGCTGCCCTAATGGCCATGCAGGCCGGGAAGGAGGTTTATCTGGAAAAACCTTGCAGCCATTCGCCCCGCGAGGGCGAGCTGCTCGTTGAAGCCGCCGGGAAATATCGGCGGGTATTGCAGATGGGCAATCAGCGCCGCACTTGGCCGAACGTCATGGATGCGATTGCGCAGCTCAAAGCAGGAGCCATTGGGAAACCGTACTTTGGGAAGAGCTGGTATTCAAACAACCGCGCTCCCATAGGAACCGGACAGGCTACTGCAGTTCCAGAGTGGCTCGACTGGGAACAGTGGCAGGGACCCGCCCCACGTATGCCATATCGCGACAACATTGTACACTACAACTGGCATTGGTTCTGGCACTGGGGAACCGGAGAAGCACTCAACAACGGAACCCACATGGTCGACATTCTGCGGTGGGGACTGGAGGTAGATTTCCCAACAAAGGTGAGTTCCAATGGTGGCCGATACCACTACCGCGACGATTGGGAAACACCCGACACCCAGGTTATCTCAATTGAATTTGGCGAAAAGGCTACCATTACCTGGGAGGGACGCAGCTGCAATGGGAAACATGTGGAAGGCAGTTCGGTTGGGGCTATGTTTTATGGTGAAGAGGGCACCATACTTATACCGGGAGGCGATGCTTACACCATATTCGACCGGCAAAACCGCATTGTAAAAGAGGTTAAGAGCAATCTAACCATCGATCCGCGTGATCAAGCCAACCCTGCCGAGCAGCTCGACGCTTTTCACATTCGTAATTTTTTTGATGCCATCAGGAAGGGCACTCCACTGGCTTCCGATATCGATTCGGGGCATAAAAGCACCTTGTTGGTGCAACTGGGCAACATTGCCCAGCGGGTGGGCCGATCGCTTACTACCAATCCGATAAACGGGCACATAAAAAACGACAAAGAGGCAATGAGACTCTGGTCGCGGACCTACGAAAAAGGTTGGGAGATGAAAGTTTAACGGTAACCCGGTAAGTTGGCGCTTTAAAAACAGTTATTGCTGCGCCCCTTGCCCATCACTGACGCTATGAGAAGATTTCTGTTCATTTCGCTGCTAATGCTGCTCTGTCGGCCAGCACTCTTTGCCCAGGTCGATGAACCTAGGCATGTTTATGGTTTTCACTACCTCGATCATACCCCAATAGTGGTAGAGATTAGGGAGGGCTTAATATTTGATGTCCGCCGGCTAACTTCCATCCCCGATGGTTTTCCGGAGAATTACATTGCACCCGGATTCATTGACAATCAGGTAAATGGATACGCTGGCATATCGTTCGCTTTTGGCGGTTCAGATCTGTCGCACGAAGGCGTTGCCACAGCCACCCAAGCCCTCTGGCGCGAAGGTGTTACCACCTATCTTCCCACCCTTACAACCAATGCGCAGGAGATTCTCCTAAAAAACTTTTCGGTATTGGGCGAGGCAATGCGCGATCCACTCCTATTGGGGTCGATTCCGGGGTTTCACCTCGAAGGCCCCTTTATTTCGCCGGAAGATGGCTTTAGAGGAGCCCATCCGTTGCAGCATGTCAGACTGCCCAGCATAGCTGAATTTAATGCCTACCAGGCGGCAGCAGGAGGTAAGATTCTTCAACTCACACTGGCACCAGAACTGGAAGGTGCTATGCAACTAATTGACCACTGCAGCAGCCAAGGTGTAGTCATAGCCTTGGGGCACCACAACGCTACGGCTGCCGTTATCACCGAGGCCATCGACCGGGGCGCGCGCATTGCTACCCATCTGGGAAATGGCGCCGCCAACACCATCAACCGGCACCGCAATCCGTTTTGGCCACAGCTGGCCGACGATCGTTTGATGGTCAGCCTTATTGCCGATGGTTTCCACCTACTTCCTGAACAAATCAAGGTGTTTCACAAGGTAAAAGGAACTGCCGGTACCATCCTGACTTCGGATGTTACTGGATTTGCCGGATTACCACCCGGACAATTTGTAACGAGCGAAGGAGTGACTATAGAGTTGACGCCCGAAGGTATGCTGCGCTATCCTGAACAGAATGTACTTTATGGGTCGGCTTCCCCCATCACCAAAGGGGTTGGGCATATAATGAGGGTTACCGGCTGCAGTCTGGCCGATGCCGTTCAAATGGCCAGCACAAACCCTGCCCTGCTGTATGGCCTCACCGACCGTGGAATCTTGCAGCCCGGAAAGCGGGCCGATCTGGTACGTTTTACCCTCAATGGCCATGCGATTGTGGTTGAAGAGACCATAGTGGCCGGACAATCCGTTTATTCACGCTAAAACCGACTATAGAATGACGAGAAAAAACAAAATTCTGATGGCACTAAGCGCTGTAGGCCCTGGATTGTTCCTTATTGGATACAATATAGGCACCGGTAGCGTTACTACCATGGCTAAAACCGGGGCAGAACATGGCATGCAATTATTTTGGGCTTTGGTGTTGTCGGCCATCTTCACGTTTGTGTTGATGGTGGCCTATGGCAAGGTGACACTCGTTACCGGAACCACCGCACTGAGCAACATCAAACACCGGTTCAAGTATGGGTGGGTGCTGGCCCTCTATATTTTGGTTGCCCTCATTATTGGAGAACTATTGGCACTGATGGGGGTTATGGGCATTGTAGCAGACCTTACGCAAGAAGGCATCCGACTGATGACCAACGGCACTCTGGTGCACCGGGGATGGATCATACTGGTATTCGCAGTTGCCTTGTATTTCCTGCTCTGGTATGGACAATACAAAACCTTCGAGAAGGTACTGACTGTATTTGTCATACTCATGGGGTTGTCGTTTTTGGTGGTGTTTTTCATGGTGCATCCCAATATGACCGCGATTGCCGAGGGACTGGTTCCTGGCATCCCCAGAACACCGGGTGCAATGGGCCTTGTAGCGGCCATTGCCGGAACCACCTGTTCAGCGGCTGTATTCATAATGCGCAGCACCGTTGTGGCCGAAAAAGGATGGACCATCGATAACCTGAAAACAGAAAAACGCGATGCCTTTGTATCGGCCGCTATGATGCTCTTTTTGAGTGCCGTTATAATGGCTGTCGCAGCAGGAACCCTGAATGTAATGGGGCTCAAACTCGAAAATACCGTTGAGATGATCCATCTATTCGAACCCATAGGCGGAAAAATTGCTGCCTTTGTGCTAATTTTTGGCATTGTTGGGGCAGGACTCTCTACCATCTTCCCCATCGTACTGATTGCACCGTGGTTGCTCGCCGACTACAATGAAAAACCACGCAACATTCACTCTACCCAGTCGCGAATTTTGATTTTTGTCGCCATGTTGTTTGCTTTCGGAACGATTTTTCTTGAACAACGGCCTCCGGCCCTGATGATTTTTTCACAGGCGTTCCAGGCGATGATTTTACCCGCTGTAGCCATTCCGATTTTTTTATTGATCAATCAAAAAGAGACGATGAAAAAACATTCTGCAAGTGTAAGGGAGAACATCGGGCTTGTGGCTGTCATTATTTTTTCGATTGTTACTACCTACTTTGCCATAACCGAGTTGCTATAACTAATCTCCATTCCAAAATATTCATACATGACCAAGATAATAGAGCAATTCACCTGCGACAGACTCGCAGTAGAGGTTTACTCTGACGAAATTGCCTTGGGTGAGGCAGCAGCAGTTTTTGTGACTGGCAAACTGAATCAGGCGATTGCAGAAAAAGGAAATGCCAATCTTATTCTGGCCACCGGAACATCGCAGTTTGCCTTTCTGCATGCTTTAAAAAATTGCACTTTAGACTGGAGCAAGATTACTGTATTCCATCTCGACGAATACAAGGATATCTCAGATGAGCATCCTGCCAGTTTTAGAAAGTACCTAAGGGAACGAATTTTAAATATTGTGAAGCCCCGGATGGCATATCTAATCCCTGGCGATGCGCCCAATCTCGAGATGGAGATGGAGCGTTACGAAACCCTCTTGAAGCAGCATCCGATAGATGTTGCCTGCATTGGCATAGGAGAAAATGGTCATATTGCCTTCAACGATCCTCCTGTGGCCGACTTTAACGATCCAAAATGGGTTAAGCTGGCAGAGCTCGACACGGCCTGCCGAAAGCAGCAGATGGGCGAAGGCTGGTTCCCTACCCTCGGCGATGTACCCACCCATGCTGTAACCCTCACCATACCGGCTATTATGGCCAGCAAAACCATAAGCTGTGTTGTGCCAGGGGCCCGCAAGGGCCGAGCCATTGCCGATACCCTTTTGGGGCCCATAGAAACCGCATGTCCGGCCTCCATTCTACGACGTCATGGAAACACTTTGCTCTATACAGATAAAGTTGCCATGTTGCACTTCGATGAAGAAAGCACCAAAAACCAATAACAACCACCGGATGAAAGAAGATTCACAACACAAAGCACAGGATTCCAGTCGTCGAAAATTCATTGCAGGAACCACCTTGGGAGCCGCCGGACTATTCAGTGTTTCCAACATCTTATCCTCCTGTTCCCGCGAAGTCCAGATACAGGAAGCGTTACCGGTTATGCTCGACAGGGCACCCGATGGGCGTCCTCTCAGGGCCGGACTTATTGGATGTGGCGGTCGAGGTACCGGGGCAGCCATCAACTTTGTAGATGCAGGTCCGAACTTAGAAATCGTTGCTTTGGGCGATGTGTTTCAGGATAAAATAACCCAATGTCGCGAAGAGTTGAAGAAAGAACGCAACATCGAAATAGACGACGACAAATGCTTTGTCGGCTTCGACAATTTCGAAAAGGTTATCGACGCTGGTGTAGATGTGGTTTTGCTTTGCACACCCCCACATTTCAGACCCCAGCATCTCGAAGCAGCCATCAATGCACGGAAACATGTTTTCATGGAAAAACCATGTGCAGTCGACCCGGTAGGGGCACGGTCGGTGATGGTTTCGGCCAAAAAAGCCGAACAGATGGATTTATGCATCGTTAGTGGCACCATCAGAAGGGTACAAAAAGATTTTATGGAGACCCGCAGGCAGGTAGTCAACGGTCTGATTGGCGAGATTACAGGTGCAAACATCATCCGCAACGGTGGATCTTTGTGGTACCGCAGTCGCAACCCCCAGTGGAGCGATATGGAATATATGCTGCGCAACTGGGCCAACTTCAACTGGCTTTCGGGCGATCATATTGTGGAACAGTTCATTCACGAAATTGACGTAATGAACTGGTATATAGGTAAAAATCCGATAAAGGCACTTGGATGGGGAGGCAGGCAGCGCAGAATAACCGGCGATCAGTACGACTTCTTCAGCATCGAGTATGTTTACGACAATGGCATGCATACCCATTGTGCAGCACGTCAGATAAGTGGCTGCAGCAATCAGACCCTTCAGCTAATTACAGGCACAAAAGGCAGAGCCGATGCCCGGGGAACCATCACCGATCTGCAGGGCAATCCAATTTGGGAGTATCCCAAACCAACCGATGGAGACCCTGATTCTAAATGGAAGGTGACCAACCCATTTGATCAGGAGCACATCAACCTGGTGAACGCGATACGCTCAGGTGTTACCATCAACGATGCCGAAGACCATATCAACTCAACGCTCATTGCCATAATGGGACGTATGGCGGCTTACACCGGCAAAGATGTAACCTGGGACGAGGTCCTTAACTCAGACCTCTACCTCGGGCCCAAGGTATACGCGTTTGGAGCTGTGCCCGGAATTCCAGAGGTACCCCCCGTAATTGGCATCGACCCCTCACCAGCATCTTCATAACATTAACAACCGTACAACAACTACTACAATGAACCGACGCAACTTTACACGACAAAGTATATTGGCCTCAGCGGCCCTGATAGCTGCTCCAACGGTGGTCTGGTCTGAATCCACAAATCCGGCCAGATCATTCAAGACCGGTATTATGTGGGGAACCATTGGAACTGGAGAAACCATTTCAGAAAAGTTCCGGGCAGTAAAGTTGGCCGGATTCGACGGAATTGAAGTTTACAGTCATCTGGACCGCGCCGAGGTTTTAAAAGCCAAAGCAGAAACCGGACTAGAAATTCCTACGGTTTGTGGGGCTTTGCATGGCCGCTATCCGCTTAGCGATCCCGATCCGGTAGTGCGGGCTCAGGGGGTAGATGCCCTGCGTGTCACTTTGGAGGATGCCAAAAACTATGGTGCCAAGTCGATTCTATTGGTACCCGGACGGGTAAGCCGTGATGTGGCTTACCACGACTGCTGGCATAGATCGGTGGAAGAAATTCACAAGGTCTTACCACTGGCTGAGGAGTTACAGGTATCTATTGCCATCGAAAATGTATGGAACAACTTCCTGCTGAGTCCTATGGAGGCAGCACGTTATGTCGATCAATTCGAAAACAAATGGGTTAAATTCTACTTCGATTGTGGGAACATCCTATTTCTTGGGTGGCCTGAACAGTGGATAAGGATTTTAGGGAAACGCATATCAAATATCCACATCAAAGAGTACAGCAACCAAATTGCCGGCAGCCAAGGCAAATCTGCCGGTTTCAATGTAAAACTGCTGGAGGGTGATGTCGATTGGAAAGCCGTAATGGCAGCGATTGATGAAATTGGATACCGCGGTTGGACCATTTTGGAGCAATCTGGAGGCGACAGTCAGGAGGGACTGAAAGACCTGCACAATCGACTGCTAGCCATTCACAGGCAATAACAAAATGCTTGAAATTAGGCATAAAAAAAGGCAAACTGCCTGAGCAGCCTGCCTTTCACCTAATCCAATAAATCAAAAAATGTACTATTTCCAGTTGTCTGAGCTGGTCATCCATAATTCCACGGAAAGCGGAAGATCGGTCACAGGCTTTGCAATGCACGCTTCCGGTTCCCATCGGTCGTCGATGCCCATCCATGGTTCAAGGGTAAGCGCTGCATCGGTAGCATGCGAACCATAGTTCCAAATAAAATCGCTGGTCATCCAAGGTTCCAATACAAGGAGGGTCTCGGTTTCGAGCTTCATGTCGTATAAGCTTGATGTAACCCAAGCATATTCGGAAACCATCCACTCTTCGACTTTCATTTCGGGGTCGATGTTTTCGTAACTCAAGGCCAGTTTGTTGATTTTACCATGGGCTGATACAGTACCTCCTATTAAAAGCAGCGCTGTAATCAGGAGCATCGGGGTTGTCAGTTTACTTGTTTTCATATGTTTAATTTTTTGTACCGGGCAGCCATTTGCATTTTGATCTTTCCGGGCAGATAGGCAGCCATAAGTTGTTAATCTTCTGAACAATTGTTTTTTGATATATGACTTTTCCACGGAGCAAAGGTTACACACTTATGCTCCATTTTAGAGGGGTTTTCTGCCAACGGCACGCTTTTGTCGGTGAATGGCGAAATCTACCGGAAGGGCAACAGCAGTTGCCAACCGAACCGGTATCTGAGATGGAAGGAGGAGTATAATTTAGGCAGAAGAAAGGCTGTTGCCATTAGACAATCTTGAGAAGCATCCAGCGCTTACAGCCGAAATGACCACTGTTGCCCATGGGGGCATCGAGGTACGAAAAACCAAACTTTTCGTACACTCGGAGGGCATTCTCCAATTCGGGCATTGTTTCGAGATAGAGATGGCTAAACCCCGCGTCGCGGGCAGTCTCCAAACATCGCTGAATCAAAGTGCGCCCCAATCCAATTCCCCTGACCCCCGGTACGAGGTACATCTTAACCAGCTCGCAGGTTCCAGGTGGGAGTCCTTCGGTTGGGAAAATGCCAGCACCGCCCAAAACCAGCCCCTGATGAATGGCCACATAATAGGCTGCAAGCGGTGTTTGAAAAAGCTCAAAGAGGGCATCGGTTGTGGGATCGAAATAGACTGTACCAGGATGGTTGGCTCCAAACTCGGCCAAGGTTTCGCGCACTACCCGCGCAAGCGGAGCATTGTCGGCAGACCTGATGGGTCTTATGCCAATCTCATCGACAGTAAGGGAAGCCAAGCTATGCATCATCGAAGGGTATCTTTTATCGATACAAAAATAGGGAAATAGTCAGTTCAAATCTTCGTGCAAAGGGGCCAAAACCGTGGGGCTTTTCAACAATTCATTCCATTGCCCGGAATTGACGGCCAAAGTTTGGAGACTGAGTGATTTTTGGGCTAGCAAAACCAGTGGTTGCCACCATTGGAGATCTGGGAACATTGCAGTAGTATATAGCTGTAATAAATGGCACCGCAAATACAATTTGATGTGCCAAATGCAACAGGTATTTGAAAATTTGCGATATTGAAGTCTGAAAAACCAAAGGTCGGGTAAGCTGCAACGATGGTTTAAAACATTGGCTACCGCAGGACCTTTTCATCCATTAAACAAAGATTCCATGTCGTTAATCAACTACTTACTACTGGCGCTGATGTTCATCGGCCAAACGCTTTATGCTCAACCATGGCAGCCAGCCGGCGACCGATTAAAAACTGCGTGGAGCGAAGCGATAGATCCGGCCCTGCCACTGCCAGAATATCCGCGTCCGCAGATGGTCCGTCAGCAGTGGCTTAATTTGAATGGGCTTTGGAACTACACAGTATTGCCAGCCGGACAATCGGTACCTACCGACTGGCAGGGGGAGATTTTGGTTCCGTTCCCCATCGAATCGAGCCTATCGGGTGTTAAGAAAACAGTTGGCAGCGACTACGAATTGTGGTACCACCGAACCATCGAAGTACCGGCTGGATGGCGTGGAAAACAGGTTTTGCTCCATTTTGGAGCGGTCGACTGGAAAGCCGATGTGTGGATCAACAACATCAGGATTGGTGGCCACCAGGGAGGATACACACCCTTTAGTTTTAACATCACCCCATACCTAACGCGCGACACCAAACAGCAACTGGTGGTCAGAGTTTGGGATCCAACCGACAACGGTTATCAACCGCGTGGAAAACAAGTAAACCAACCCAGAGGTATTTGGTATACGCCGGTTACCGGCATTTGGCAAACCGTTTGGATGGAACCAGTTGACAACGCCCACATTGCTCATGTTAAAAGCGTTCCGAACATCGATGGACACAATGTCCGGGTTACGGCAGAAGTAACAGGTACCAGTGCAGCCGATATTGTTGAGGTTAAGGTTCTCGAGGATGGCAGGGTAGTTGGCATTGGAAAGGCTGCAGCTGGCCAGGAAGTTTTGGTACAGGTACCCGACCCAAGGCTTTGGAGCCCCGAAACGCCATTTCTGTATGATGTTGAAGTAACCCTTACTCAGAATGGCAGGGCAACCGACAGGGTCGAAAGCTATGTAGGTATGCGTAAAATTTCGGCCAAACGCGACGAAAATGGCATCGTAAGAATGCAGCTAAACAACCGCAACTATTTTCAGCTTGGACCGCTCGACCAAGGATGGTGGCCCGATGGTCTCTACACAGCCCCCACCGACGAAGCCTTGTTGTACGATATAAAAATGACAAAAGAGTTGGGCTTTAATATGATTAGGAAACATGTTAAGGTAGAGCCGGCCCGGTGGTATTATCATTGCGATCGTGAAGGAATTCTCGTTTGGCAAGATATGCCCAATGGTGACCGGTCGCCACAATGGCAAATGCGAAACTACTTCGATGGCAAAGAGTTTGAACGCAGCGTAGTATCTGAGACCAATTTCCGACAGGAGTGGAAAGAGATTATGGACCTCACCTATTCCAATCCAAGCGTTGTGGTATGGGTACCGTTTAATGAAGCATGGGGGCAGTTTAAAACTTCCGAAATTGTAGCATGGACCAAAAACTATGACCCTTCGCGGCTTATCAATTCAGCAAGTGGCGGCAACCATTACGATGTTGGCGACATTCTGGATATGCACAACTATCCGGAACCGGTTATGGGGCTTTACGACAGTAAGCGGGTAAATGTATTGGGCGAGTATGGTGGAATCGGATTGGTGCTTGAAAACCACCTTTGGGAGCAAGACCGCAACTGGGGATATGTTCAGTACAAAACCTCGAAAGAGGCAACCGATGTATATGTACAATACGGAAAGATGTTGAAGCAGCTTATACCCTATGGTTATTCAGCCGCCGTATATACACAAACCACCGATGTGGAGACCGAGGTAAACGGATTAATGACCTACGATCGCAGGGTAGTAAAACTCACCCCAGAGAGGGTAAGGGCCATTAACAGCGAAATTATAGGAGTACTTAAAGATTAAAATTTAAAAGAAACCCAATTCAAGGCGTGCCTCTTCGCTCATCATCGATTTTTCCCAGGGCGGATCGAAAGTGAGTTCTACATTGGCTTCCTTAACCCCTTCCACAAGAATGGCAGAGTGCCGGGTCTCCTCGACCAGCATGTCGGCCACCGGGCATCCCGGAGCGGTGAGGGTCATTACAATATTGGCCACATCGTTCTCGTCGACATCTACATTATAAATGAGGCCAAGGTCGTAAATATTAACAGGAATTTCGGGGTCGTAAACATCCTTAAGGTTGGCGATTATTTGATCGATTCGATTGTCCATTTTCTATTGTTTTTGCAACACTTTGTTATAAGCAACAGCATAAAGTCTGATTTGTTTCACCATGGAAAGAAGACCATTGGAGCGGGTAGGCGACAAGTGCTGACGCAGACCGAGATCATCTATAAAATGAAGTTCCTGCTCGAGCAATTCTTGCGGAGTGCGACCCGAAACCACCCTTAAAAGGAGGGCAACCAGTCCTTTCACAATAACAGCATCGCTTTCTCCCTTGAACCAGATCTTGCCATCGCGCAGTTCCGACAATAACCATACCCGCGACTGGCATCCTTGAATTAGATGCGCATCATTTTTTTCGGATGCAGGGATTTCGGGCAGACTATTTCCCAGTTCAATCAGATAGCCGTATTTATCCATCCAGTCGTCGTAAATGGCAAACTCTTCTAATATTGTCTGCTGAACCTCTTCGATGCTCATATTGCCTAGTAAATTAAGGATGCAAATGTCGTAATTTTTTCGATGTGTTACAAAGATGCAGGCAGGGGAATATTTAAGGCGCCCAAGAACGTCACAATCCGGAACAGACCGCGAGCCTTTGGAGGGTTTAGCCCAGGCCTTAAACTTAGCAGGCTCCAGCAGCGGGTTTTTCCTGACCGGAATAGACAACCGAAGGGCAGTAATAATACGGTATGGATGTTGTTGAATATTGAATAGTTTGTAGTTATTTTGTAGGTAAATTCGTCGGAAACAAAATTTAATACCTCGATGGAAATCAGGGTTTTCTTACTGTTGATATTGCTCTGGGGAGGAGAACTTGTGGCTCAAACTGCACAGCCTTATTCCGATGAGATTCTGCTCTACCGGGGAGAGCGTTTTATGCCCTTTCTCGATGGTCCAATTGAAGAGTTTACCCGATCGGCCGATGGATTTACGGGCCAGCAATTGCAGCAGGCCAGTTTGATGCGTGAAAATCTAAGCCGCTTATCGGGCCTTGTCAAAGGCTGTCCAACTTTCAATCCGCCACAGGGGTTCAAACTGGTTATCAACTCCACTACCCTGCCCGCTATTCAATGGCACGACAATAAAGCACTTGGTGGCGAAGTCAGGATGGATTTGTATGGCACAATGGTTTGCAATGAGAGACCCTGCTACGACAAAAAGCCCGATGCTTCAGTAACCTTTACCATTAACGACCCTACCAAACTGCTGGCCACACATGTTATCGACGATATCTGGATGCAGCCACGAAAGGTTTCCGATTTCTTTGGATATCCTGTATACCGTTTCTTTAATCAAAATAGAGAGTTAACCGTTATCAGCAAGCGGAATCTGCCCATTTACATCCCTGTTACGCGCGAGGAATTCATGCTTACGTTAATTCGGAATTTCAACGAACTGATATCCCGTGATCAGATTTTTGCTGCCTTGCCCGAAACCCACGAAACATTGTTAGGAATAACTGAAGAGGAGCGCATAAACCGGTATGCCGAATTTGAAAAAGCCTACGAAGCGATGCACCGATTCGACCCTTTGTTGGCCCGAAAATTAAGGATCAACCTCGAAACAACCGAAAGACGACTCGAGGAATCAGAAACCGACAGTTCCATCAACATTACCCTAGCCCAATTCATCCTTATGCAGGTGAGTGTTTGGAGCGAGGGCATCGGGAAACTGCGTGCCGAACTCAATGCAATGTCAATCTCGGAGCGTCGATCGCAGGCACATTGGTCGGAAGCAGAGGCATTTACCACATCCGGGCTGACCCCTCCTGGGCATCCCGGATCTTACGCCCTAGCAAGGCTTAATCCTGAATATCTCGACAGCAGCCTTCCCCCTACCGATATTCAACTGCTGGTGGTCGACTGGCACGGCGATCTTGCCCCCTATCAGCGATTCAGACAAGGACGCAGTCTTCAAATGCATAAACTATTTGAGTTCAGCCGTTGTGAATCGAGCTGGCAGCAATTTTTTGAACTGGTATCAGAGGGGACCCCCTAAAGTCAATGCTTCTCGCTTTGCCAGCAGGCTTACGTAGAAAAGTTGAAAAGCATGGTACATCATAATGGGTAGGAGCAGCAATCCAGAACCGGTAATGCCGGCGAAAAGTATGGCAGAGAAGACCGAACCGTGCACCAATGACTTTTTAGACCCTGCAAATTGAAGTGTAATGCGGTCGGCACGCGAAAATTTGAGCCATTGCGCTAACCAGGCAGTAAAACGGAGAACCGTAAAAAACAGTGCCAAAACTACAGCTGAAAGTCCGAGTAGTCGCAACCAGCTAACCGATTGAAATAAACCGGAAAGGTAGGACTCACTGAATGATTCGTAGACAATAAGCAAAATGATGGTTTTATCAAAATTTCCCAAATGCTTGCCAATTCGTCCGATCCAGGAAGCCACAAACCGATGCAACAACAATCCTGCAACAACAGGTAGGATGATTTGCAGGAACAGCTGGAGCATAATGTGACCAAAATCGAAATCGCCAGTTCTGGAACCCAGAAAAAGGCCCATCCAGAAAGGGGTCATTACTATGCCAATAATGCCTGAAATACTGGCATTAAAAATGGCTCCTGGGATGTTGCCACGCGCTATGCTTACCATTACAACCGATGAAGAAACCGTGGAGGGTAAAGCGGCCAGAAACAGAATGCCAAGCCAGAAGATCTCAAGTTCTGTTCCTTTGACCAGCGGGTATAGGGGCAGCACTAACAGGGGAAAGAACAAAAAGGTTACCAGCTGAATGGAGAGGTGCATGCGCCAGTTGCTCATGCCTTGTTTTAGCCGTTCAGGATCGATTTTAAGCCCGTAGAAGAAGAAGATGAGCACAATCCCGGCATCGATCATCCGACCAAGATTAAGTGGGTGGATGTCCATTCCCAAACCGGGCTTTATCCAGGCCAGTATGATCATCACCATTAGACCCCCTATGAACCAATCGGGCAAAAAGCGTCGCATACCATTCCTTTCAGACAGTGAGCATCCTTACAATTCGCAGAAGACTGGTCATACAACGATCGATTTCGTCGCGGGTAGTATAGATGCCAAAACTTATGCGCACAGCACCCGGAATTCCCAGCCGATCCATTAGTGGGTCGGCACAGTGCCGTCCGGTACGCACAGCGATGCCCTCTTTGTCGAGCAGCATTCCCACATCGTAAGGATGCGTTCCCACAATGTTAAACGAAAGCACGCCCGACCTTTGGGAGTCTGGTCCGTAGATCTGCATACCCGGCAACTTCATGAGCTGTTGAGCGGCATAGTTCAAAAGATCTTGTTCATGAGCAGCAATTGCTTCAAATCCAACATCGCCCACAAACTTTAAAGCAGCCCCAAGCCCCACAACCCCTGTGATGTTGGGAGTACCGGCTTCAAATTTATAGGGAATCGCATTGAACCGCGTACCATCGAAGCTTACCTGCTCGATCATCTCTCCGCCACCCTGATAGGGCGGCATGGCATTTAAAAGTTCCCGACGGCCATACAACACCCCAACTCCGTTGGGTCCATAAATTTTGTGCGAAGAGAAAACATAAAAATCGGCTCCGATGAACTGCACATCAACAGGCATATGCTGAACGGCCTGCGCTCCGTCGACCAAAATCCGAATGCCTTTTTCCCTTGCAATGGCTGCAAACTCGTGCACTGGGTTTATAGTTCCCAGCACATTCGATACATGGGCAACGGAAATCAGTTTGGTTCGGGAGGAAATAAGCTGCATTAGCTTTGTATCCGACAGGGTACCATCGGCTTCCACTGGCCACATAACAACCTTGGCTCTACGGCGTTCGGCCATTATTTGCCACGGAACAATGTTCGAATGGTGCTCCATTTGGGAGACAATAATTTCATCGCCCTCCCCAACAAATGCCTCACCGAACGAAAAGGCCACGAGGTTGATGCTCTCTGTGGTTCCTTTGGTGAAGATTATCTCCTGACCAGAAGGTGCATTCAGAAATTGAGCCACCCGTTCGCGAACCGCCTCGAAATCGGCAGTCGCTTTATCTGCCATAAAATGCGCAGCCCTGTGAATATTACTGTAATAACTGTTTGTGAGTCGTTGTTCGGCCTCCAAGGCAAAAGAGACTTTTTGCGTTGTAGCAGCACTGTCGAGGTACACCAGAGGCTTACCATACACCAATTGTTTGAGTATGGGGAAGTGGCTGCGGATTTCTGCTAAGTCGATGGACATAGGATCACATTAGATGAAACGGAATTATTTCCATTCTAATCAACCTCAAATGTACGATGATTGCATCAGTTCACCTAAAAAAACATCCATGCCACATAAAAAAGTGCCACCATGTACCTTATATGTGGAAAATGGCTAACGCAGGCAATCCGAGTCTAACACTCGCACTGGTAGGCACAATCGTGACAACGACCAAGATCGCCGGTGAGCCGTTTTTCAACCAGCTCATTGATTCGATCCCTCAATGGTTCCACGGCAATATTCTGCACCACCTCGTACGAAAAGGCGTTCATCATCATCAGTCGAGCCTGCTTTTCTGCAATACCACGGCTACGGAGATAGAACAGAGCTTCCTCGTTGATCTGACCAATGGTTGCCCCATGACTACACTTAACATCGTCGGCTTCGATGATCAGCTGGGGTTTGGTTTGCATTTGGGCCTTATCGGTAAGCAAAAGGTTGTTGTTTCGCTGAAATGCATTTGTTTTTTGTGCATCCCGGCGCACATTGATGCGACCAGAAAAGGCTCCTGTTGCCTCATCGTCGAGCACATTTTTGTAAAGCTGATTGCTCTGGCAATGGGGTTTTGCATGTACAATCTGGGTGAAATTGTCGACATGCTGTTTTCGGTCGAGGAAAGCCATTCCATATAGGTTGGCTTCGCCATTTTCGCCATCGAGCACCACTTTAAGGTTGTTGCGGATAAGACCGCCGTGCAGGGTTATTGTATGTGTGTGCACCCTTGCATCGCGCTCCTGATAGGTATACACCGAATTCACAGAAACCGCATGGTTGTGCTGATTCTGAACAGTATAGTAACGGGCCACCCCATTCTCTCCAACAAACATTTCGGTAACGTTGTTGCTAAGGTAGTGGTGATCGTTCAGGGTGTGGTCGCAAATGATGAAAGAGACCTCGGCCCCCGGTTCAACAATTATAAGGTTGCGTTGGGTTACATAGGCATTTTGGTTCCCCTGCAGCAGATTGACGATCTGAATAGGTTGTTCGATCTTAACATTTCGCGGCACATACAGAAAATAACCATCCTGAGCAAACATTGTGTTGAGTGCCACCAAAGCGTCTGACGAGGTTTCGGCCTGCTGCCCGTAGTATTTCGAAAATACATCGGGGAATTTAGCTGCCGCATTCATGAGGCTATCCAGAACCACCGATTCAGGCAAAGCTTGTCTTTGTTCGGCAAAATACCACCCATTTCGTACGGTTGCGAAATGTGTATTCAGCTGCGGAATGCCACATTTGAAGGCAGTTTCGAGATGAAACTCCTCCACATCGCGATGATGGGAGAAGCTGTAATCGAGTGCAAAAGCCTTTTGCAGGTGGGTATATTTGTAGTTTTCCGTTTTCCGTGTGGGCAACCCCTGCGCTACAAAATCCTGCAAGGCTTGCCGTCGCAGTGCGTTGATGGGTGCGGGAGCTCCAGCGGTAATGGCAGCCTCCTGCTCACGAAAATGATTCACCATTCGCAACGAGGCGTCTACCGTATCTTTTGTCGTAATCATAGTTACTCTCCGTTTTCTTTTTTAATCCATTCGTACCCCTTCTCTTCCAGCTCAAAGGCCAGCTCTTTTCCGGCCGACTTCACAATGCGGCCTTTGTATAGCACATGCACATGATCGGGCACTATATAATCGAGAAGCCGCTGGTAATGGGTTACCAAGATGGTGGCATTTTGGGGAGTGCGAAGGGCATTTACCCCATGGGCAACTGTCTTCAGCGCATCGATATCGAGTCCCGAATCGGTTTCGTCGAGAATAGACAATCGAGGTTCCAGCAGAGCCATCTGGAAAATTTCGTTCTTTTTCTTTTCACCCCCCGAAAAACCTTCGTTAACCGAACGGTTGGTGAGTTCAGTGTCCATCTCAACCAATGCCTTCTTTTCGCGCATCACCTTCAGAAATTCTCCTGCAGTGAGCGGATCAAGACCCTTGAATTTGCGGTGTTCATTCAGGGCAGTTTTGAGGAAATTGACCATAGGAACACCCGGAATTTCAACCGGATATTGAAAGCTTAAGAAGATCCCCTTACGGGCACGGTCCTCAGGAGCCATTTCAAGCAGATCTTCTCCATCGTAAGTTACTTCACCTTCTGTAATCTCATACTCTTCCTTACCGGCCAGAACATTTGCCAGAGTACTCTTACCCGAACCATTAGGTCCCATAATGGCGTGAATTTCTCCCGGTTGAATATCGAGGTTGATGCCGTTGAGAATCTCTTTCCCATCGATGGAAACACAAAGATTTTTTATTGATAACATAACACTTGTCTTTATAATTGATGTATGCTTTTAAATTGATTCATTATCCTACACTGCCCTCCAGGCTAATGGACAGCAGTTTTTGCGCCTCAACGGCAAACTCCATAGGGAGCTGATTGAGGACTTCCCGTGCATATCCGTTGACAATCATACCGATGGCATGTTCGGTAGAAATGCCCCGTTGATTGCAGTAAAAAATCTGATCCTCTCCAATCTTGGAGGTGGTAGCTTCGTGTTCCACAACCGATGATTTGTTCCCCACCTCAATGTAGGGAAAAGTATGGGCTCCACACTTGTCGCCCAAAAGGAGTGAATCGCATTGCGAGAAGTTGCGGGAATTGATGGCTCCTGGCAATACCTTTACCAAACCGCGGTATGAATTGTCGCTTACCCCGGCTGAAATACCTTTGGATACAATCAGGCTACGGGTATTTTTGCCGATGTGTATCATTTTGGTGCCTGTATCGGCCTGTTGGTGGTGGTTGGTGAGGGCTACCGAATAGAATTCGCCTACCGAGTTGTTGCCCATCAAAATACAGCTTGGATATTTCCATGTTATGGCCGAACCGGTTTCCACCTGCGTCCACGATATTTTGGAAGATTCGCCACGGCATACACCCCGCTTGGTTACAAAGTTGTAGATACCCCCTTTGCCATCTTTATCGCCCGGATACCAGTTTTGTACGGTGCTGTATTTAACCTCAGCACGGTCGAGTGCAATAATTTCGACAACAGCCGCATGCAGCTGATTTTCGTCGCGCTTTGGAGCAGTGCAACCTTCGAGGTAGCTAACGTAGCTATCGTCGTCGGCCACAATAAGGGTTCGTTCAAACTGTCCGGTATTGGCAGCGTTGATGCGAAAGTAGGTAGACAGTTCCATTGGACATCTTACCCCTTTGGGAATATAGCAGAAAGAGCCGTCGCTGAAAACAGCCGAGTTGAGCGCTGCAAAATAGTTATCGGTTACGGGAACAGCTTGGCCAAGGTATTTTCGGACCAGGTCGGGATGTTCATGGACTGCATCGCTGAAGGAACAGAAGATTATGCCCTTTTCGGCCAATGATTCCTTAAAGGTAGTTTTCACCGACACACTGTCGATAACAGCGTCAACTGCCACGCCTGCCAAATGTTTTTGCTCTTCGAGCGGAATACCCAGTTTGTTGAAGGTTTCTATCAGTTCAGGGTCAACCTCATCGAGACTTGCATACTGAGGTTTGGATTTTGGTGCAGCATAATAGCTTATGGATTGAAAGTCGATGGGCGGAATCTTCAGATAAGCCCAATCGGGCATCTCCATCTGCTGCCATTTCCGAAATGCATTAAGCCTGAATTCGAGCATAAATTCGGGCTCATTTTTTTTTGCAGAGATGATCCGAACCACATCCTCGCTCAGCCCCTTATCGATAACATCGGTTTCAATATCGGAAAAAAAGCCATATTGGTAGTCGCGTTGAGTTACTT